>JBFYZC010000420.1:0-2786 GCA_041309705.1 Bacillota bacterium
CTCTGTCGGATTATTAGCAAAATTGAAGCACCAGGGGTGATTAATCATTTTGCGGTTGATCCAGTGATAATTTTTGGGGAATTGAATCGAGAACAAACAGCTAGAGTTGAGCTAGTACAAAAGGTCTTGACACAAGCGATGATTAGAGCAGAAATTGCCAGAGATATTCAAGCGGAAACGTGGAAGAAGTTTATCAGTATTTGTGTCAGTGGTTTGTTAGCCGTAACCCGTTCGACTCATGGAGTAGTACGTGAGGTGCGAGAGACGCGGGAATTGATGGTAGAATTATTGACGGAGATCTATCAATTGTCACAAGTTTTGGGAGTGCAATTGGAGTCCGATCTGGTCGCAAAGTCGGTCGCTTATCTGGAAGGATTACCATATGACTCTACGACCTCAATGGCACGGGATATCTGGGATGGACGCCCCTCGGAGCTGGAGTATCAGAATGGTACTGTGGTGAAGTTGGGAGAGAAATTTGGCGTGCCCACGCCAGTCAATCGTTTTATTTATAGTGTGTTGTTGCCAATGGAGTTGAAGGCGCGAAGCTGAGAAGGTTAATACAGTAGGGACAGATCGTGACCTGTCCCTACTGATTTTAAAAGGATGCGGCTGGTTGTAGTGGTTTGTCTTTAACAAAATCAGGATGATTATAAGCATGTTCGGTCTTAGCTTTGTCGATCAAATAGAGACAAGCTTTAAGATTATCAGCACAGATCTGGTCTACTTCTGAATCTGGAGGGATAAAGCTGGACTTACCAAGTTCGATGGCAAAAGCGAGTACTCCGGCTTCACCATAGAGGTAGTCGATTGAACCGCCCATAGTTGGATAGAGGGAGCTACATTTTTTGGCAGTATATTGGGTTAATTGTGCCATCTCTTTTGCCATATTGCTGAGCAGAGTGTTGTCGGGTGCGACTGCACTACTAGAATATCCATAAGGATAGAGGACTAAGCCACTATAACTATGAAAGGATAAAGCAGTGCGGAACTTTTTAGCAGCAACTAGATTTTTAATCGTGACCGTGCAAGGTTCAGAGAATGGACCAGTACCGTGATAAGTTTCGTCGTTTGGATTATTAGAAGCACCAACATTACCCCATTGATAACCATAATTACGATTGAGGTCAACCCCGTAGGAGTTATTAGAGTTTTTGCGGCGGTTTTTGCGCCACATCTGTTGTTGTTTGTGGGAATATTCAAAACCATCAGGGTTGACGACGGGGATAATCCAAGTTTCGCAGTTGTCAACCAGATCTTTGATCGTGCTACTCGTGGCGTATTTCTCGGTTAGTTCTTTTAAGAGAGTTAAGGGTACTTCCCCGGCGATCCATTCTCGAGCGTGGTGCAATCCGTCAATTAAAACAGTGGGCTTCTTCTGTTCGACATTGACATTGCTAGTAACTTGAATTGCCCAGATAGGACGGTTTTCGATGCTGGTGCCAATTTGATGTAGCTTGCAGATATTTGGATAGTTTTTTTCAGTATTTCTTAGAATCTGTTCGATCTGACTATTATCATGATATTTGTCGTAGGTTTCTTCAAGGTAAAATATTTTCTTTTCATTAAGTATTTCATAACGATAAGTAGTTTTGATCTTTTCTAAATCAGCTTCAGAAAGTAGTACTACTACATAACCATTTTCTGTTTGTACCTCGGCAATGTCCAGACCAAGATTAGCTAGTTCAGCTACTTGAGTGGGTGAATCAACAAAGATCTTAGCAAATTGTGGCGTAGAAGCGTTAGCATTAATCTGAGAGTGAAATGAACTACCAGACCAACTAAGCGAGAGAAATAACAGGAGAATCGAGAGTATTTGGGTTAATCTTGAAGTGAATTTCATTTAACTCACATCCTTTTTATATGTTCATTTTTAATAATTGGGTTTTTGTGTAAAAAGTGTCAAAATTCAAGGCGCGGTTTCGACACTTTATAATATTTAAAATTAATATAATTTAAACACTGCCAGAGATATTTATAATTGAGATATTTCGGCAGCTTAGTTTGGATTAATTATTGGAGCATAACTCTAAAGTTGAAGAATAGTTTAAACTTGATAATGAAGTGCTGGGGTTTTTTGGTCTATTAAGATAGTCAGCACCATTACCAGAGATTCCATAAGCATTTAAATCAGGATAATTAGTAAGTTTTTGAGCATCTTCAATGCTAGTCGTGAGTTGTTTGCCATCTTTAATAGTTAACTCCCAGAATTTCATGAAAACATTTTTGGCAACGCCCACGATTAGATTGATATTACCACCAATATACTTTTGTACTCCAGCGTTTAGAATTGCTCCTTCTAATGGGTTGTTATGTACTTGGCAAGAATTAAAGAAGAGGACTCGATTTTTTAAAGCAGTGTTTGGAAGGCTCTTAAACCAATTAAAACCCAGAGCACCATTAGCTAAGAGGATTTTTTCGGTGGAACCATGCCCGATATTGGCAAAAATCTTGAGATTAGGACGTTGCATCCAATATTGATAATTTGCAATAGTTGCTTCTTCGCCAATGAGAACTTTAACTTTGTAGCCAGCGTTCATCGCAACTTGGGCAGAGGTTTTGACGGCATCGACTGCGGTTGGAATCTCGGTATTGCATGTAGCAAAAACTGCTTCGATCTCATCATCCTTAGGGTTTGGAGTAGCATACAAATTATTTTTAGAAGAAACTGTCTCGTCAAGCTCAGTTTCAAGATAATTATTGGTAATCTGTTTGACGGTATAGTCAGTATTTAGTTCTAATTTATAAGTTTCAAAGATGAAATAATCTTTATATGTCAAATAGAC
>JBFYZC010000421.1:0-2710 GCA_041309705.1 Bacillota bacterium
ACGTGATGTGGCTTTTTTTAAGCAAAAATATCAGGTGGAGATCTTGACCAAGCATCAAGTCTTAGAGATTAAGCCTCTAGAGCAAAGATTATTAGTCAAGAATTTATTAACTGGTGAAAGCTTTTTTGAACCCTATGATAAATTAATCATCGCTACGGGTGCTACGCCCCACTTACTTGCAATCAAAGGAATTGAAAAACAGAATCTCTTTACGTTAAGAAATATTATTAGTGCTGACATGATTAAAGATTATCTGGAAAAGTATCAGCCCCAGAAGGCTTTGATTGTTGGGTCGGGATTTATTGGACTGGAGATGGCGGAGAATCTCAAAGAATTAGGCTTAGAGGTTACCTTAGTTGAAGCAGCCGATCATTTGATGAAAGCAATCGATCCAGATGTGGCTAAATATTTGGCGGAGGTATTGCAGCAAAACGGGGTTGAAGTTTACCTCAATGAAACAGTAGTGGAGTTTCGTGGAGTTGAATTAGTGCGTCAAGCAGTGCTTCAAAGTGGCAAGATCATTGAGACAGATCTGGTGATTTGGGCAACTGGAGTTCGTCCACGAGTGGAGCTAGCTCAAGCGGCAGGCATTGAATTGGGAGTCACTGGGGCGATCAAGATTAATCAACGGATGGAGACCAATCTTCCGGAGATCTATGCCTGTGGGGATTGTGCCGAGAGTTATTCTTTAATTACGGGCAAACCAGTCTATCAGCCACTTGGCTCAACTGCTAATAAAACTGGACGGATTGCGGGTGATCAGGTTACTGGTGGTGATCTGGAATTTCGTGGTATTTTGGGCACAGGGATTTTACGAATCTTTGAGACGACACTGGCGCGAACTGGACTAACGGAGCAAGAAGCACGGGCAGCAGGTTATGAGGTAGCTGTCTGTCACAATATTAAGCTTGATAAACCGGAGTATTTTCATGGCACTGAGATGTTGATTAAAGCAATCGCCGACCGTCAGAGTGGTCGCTTACTCGGGGTGCAGATTATTGGCAAAGCCGGGGTGGATAAGCGAATCGATGTCTTTATCACCGCGATCACTTTGGGGGCGCAAGTACAAGATCTCTTTCATCTGGATCTTGCGTATGCTCCTCCCTACTCCACTACTAAAGATCCAGTGATGTATACCGGAATGATTCTCACCAATGAACTGGAAAGAGGACGCCGCTTAATTACGCCAGATGAGTTAGGTGAGAAATTTGCTAATCATGAAGCATTAACCGTGATCGATGCACGTGCAAATCAGCAATATCAAGCGGCGCACATTGAAGGGGCAATTAATCTACCACCCGAGGCTCTACGCGCACAGCTAAATGAGCTTGACCCCGAGCAACCAACTGTAACTTATTGCAACAAAGGGGTTACCGGGAATGCGGCACAGAATATCTTAATTAATCATGGCTTTAAGGAGGTTTATAATCTCTCCGGTGGTCATAAAAATTACTCAAAAACTAAGAAATAAAGTAAAGCGACCATCATGGCCGCCTTTGATTTATTTCAATAAAAATATTATTTGAGATTATTAGCCAAAAATTTAAATACTTGATCAAAATAGGGATTCATAATGCTGTCAACCTCGCGATAGATTTCATGTTTGGCTTTTTTGATCAAAACAATCTTACAATTCTTAGCGGAATTGGCAAAGGCGGTATGTCCGGCTGGTTGCACAAAAGAATCATTTTCAGCTTGAAAGAGAATCACCGGAATAGTTACCTTGGCAGCATTTCCTGCTTGAGTAAGTTCGTAAGTAGCGTCAAGCGCTTCTTTGAACCACAGATATGAGGCACCACCATTTCTCAAAGCAGTATTCTTTAAAGTTTTATTGAAGTAATAATCATAGCGTGCTTTGGAGGTTGTACAGGAATTTTCAAAGTCAGGGGTCTCCGAGTATGGTTCATGACCGATAACGTAGTTGTTTTTTAAAGGTGAAAGTTGATTAACCGTAGCGATTACTCGGGCGATTGATTCGGGAATCTTTCCTGTATTAATATCCATCATTGGCGCATTCAAAACTGCGGCTTTGAAGTAATTTGAATATCTTTCAAGAAATAAAGAGCCAATTCCACCACCCATTGAGTGGGCATAGAGAAAATTTTTGCTGCTCTCGCGTAGAACAATCTGATCCATAAAGGTCTTGAGATCATCAACATAGTAATCGAAATCCTCAACACTGGTCTGAGTAGCATCGCCACCTAATCTACCAGAGCGACCGTGACCACGATGGTCAATTCCGAAAACCGAGTAGCCTTGGCTAGTAAAATAATAGATTACCTCGTGATATTTGGTGATACTTTCAGTGAACCCATGCGAGATAACAATTCCCGCTTTGGCGTTGGGCACTAAATACTTTTCATAGTAAATCTGAAGGTTGTTTTTGCCAGTGAAATATCCTGAGTTACGTATTTGATTTAGACTCTTCTCAACTTCGCTCATACTTTTAGTGTAGTTAGTCTCGCTAATATAAGTAAGTTTAGCTTCATTTGCATAGCTCTCTTGGGCTGAAACGTAGAGTGGTTGAAAAATACTACCAAGAACAATTGTTGCTGTGAAAATTTTCACAAGAGATTTTCTTAGAAAACCATTTTTCATTTTGTGACATCCTTCCTTTTTTCTTTAGTTAATTGATGTTTAGTTAAAGTATTGATTTCAATTAATTTACATGTATGTAAATTTAATTCAGTTACCTTATTATATATATATT
>JBFYZC010000422.1:0-3010 GCA_041309705.1 Bacillota bacterium
TATGGGCGTACCATGGGTTCATCTAATTCTGCTGCCACTCCCAGATCCGCCACAATCACTTCTGCTCCAGCATGATTAGCTAGGACATTAATTGCTGCACCACCATTAATGAAATTCAAGACCATCTGTGGTGTCACTTCCGCCGGGAAAGCACTGACTCCTTCAGTGACCACCCCATGATCAGCCGCCATTACTACCACAGCTTTCTGCTGCACTTCTGGAAGAGTATTTTGGGTAATTCCTCCCAACTTCAAAACAATCTGCTCTAAAACTCCCAAACTACCCTGCGGCTTAGTCAATTGATCCAAATGTATTTGGATCTGTTCCATTACCGTTTGGTCTAATCCATTAATCCTTGCAATTGTCGTTTTTAATAGTTCCATTTCTGCTCCATTTTTTAATAATCAATTCCTTCACGTGCTGGCATCCCTTGTTGATAGGGATGTTTTACTTCGCGCATCTCGGTCACTAAATCAGCTATCTCCAGTATCGAAGTTGGCATATTTCGTCCAGTCAAAACCACTTCCACACCAGCAGGTTTACGCTTCAAGGTAGTTAAAACTTGCTCAACTCCTAATAGCTTAGTATTGATCGCGTGACTAAGCTCATCAAGGATTACTAGATCAAAAGTTTCCGAAAGTATATCTGTTGTAACCGTTCTCCAACCAGCTGCTGCCTGCTCTAATTCTGCTACTTGGGGGAGACGATTTATTAAAAAATTTCCTTCCCAAAGATAATACTCTGGAATTGCCGGAAGCAATGATTTAAATGCCAATTCTTCACCTGTAGTACTTGGCGCTTTTAAAAAATGATAGATCACTACCTTTAAGCCACGCCCCCAAGCACGCAAGGCTAGTCCCATAGCAGCAGTCGTTTTTCCTTTACCATCACCAGTATAAACTTGAATAATTCCTGACTTCATGGCGCAAGTTCCTCCAGATCAACTGCTACTGAGATTACAATCTGTCCATAATCCATCTGTGCACCAATCAATTGCCCCTCTTTCGCACCTAAAATAGCGGCTAGTTCCGATTCACGTAAACAAGAACGTCCTGCACTAAGATTATTACTAATTTTTATATTTTCAAAATCTTTTTTACTAAACTCAAGTATCGGGACTCCAAATTCACGACCTGCTTCCAGCAGACCACGTTCTTTAGCTTTAGATTCCATAATTGCAATATTTTTTATACTCTTAATTGATAAATAGTGTTCCCGAAAGTAACGCCGAATCGAGCCCACTACTCTCATTCCCGGTAATCCTGGCAAGCAATCAACTCCAACCGTTAGACATACCGGACGCAAAGCTAAAACATTAATTCCCGGAGCTGGAATTGGCGGATCTTCAAAGCCAATATTTAAGAGCAACTTCTCTTCTGCGGCTAATTTGGGGAACCGCCCACTCTCAATACGAATATTATCAGGCCAGTTACGCCTTAACTCTAAACGATCCCAAACAACAATCTCATCACCATTAGCAATTGCCGAGGTAAACTTTAATAATAATTGCGGATTATCAATAATCAGATGATTTTCCCGCGCCAATTCATCCAAAGGCGGAAATTGATCCAAAACTGGCGAAGTGGTGATCACCGCAGTTCCACCTATTAAATGAGCAATCTCTTCCACCAGCTGACTAGCTACATTCCGCTCCCCTGGCAGTAGACTTACTACAAAACGACCCTCATCATCAATTACAATTATGGCAGGATTAGCATGTTTGCTTCGTAAAAAGGGCGTTAAATTTCGTACTGCATAACCAAGTGACATAATCAAGATCAAAATAGGATATTCATCAAAAGAATGTGACAATACCTCGGAAAATGGTATCGTAAAACCAAAATTTCGTTGTTCTTCGTTTAAAAAACGTAACGGAACCTTTAAGTCGGCTTGAATCTGTTCTGCTAGATTAAGCGCAAGCTTGGTACCTTTTTTGGTAATCGCAATCATAGAGCGTTCACGATTCAGATTACGATTCATATATGGAATTTTATTCAATGGCATCTTCGTAACCAGCTTTCATTTTATCTGGTATATAATATTTACCCAAAAATTTTCCAATCAATTTCTATTGTAACAAAATTTTGAGCAGAAATAAAGTGTATATATATTTTTCAATAAAAATCTTTCATTATATTAAGCGAAAATATCCAGCTTACTAAGTGTTTCTTACCAAGATGAAATTAATAAAATCTTTTAAAAAATATATAGATGTAAATTAACTTAATAAATATACAAAATTTTTATAACAAAAAAGAGCTCTCCATATTAAGAGCCCTTTTTATAAAAATTAATTATCATTAAATCCGAACTTTAGTATTTGAAAGTACATTAGCTTCAATCATCTCGCCTGCAGAAATCTCTGCGCTGCCACCACTAAACAATAATGCAAAAGGAGTACACAAGACAGCACAAACAACCACATTGGCAGTATTTGATTCACCTTCAACTACTTTATTCCCTGTTAATAAAATTTCCGAACCATCAACTGCTGTTACACTACAAACTTTAATTCCAATCTTCGCAGGAATTCCAGCCAAGGCTTTTTTATTAGCGGCAATTACTTCACCAATTGCTCCTGCACCAGCTTTGATTACAACTTCTCCATCTACCTCAACATTATCAACCACTACCAGACGAACTTTATCCCCTACCTGATAATTTCGGGGAGTAATTTTCATCTCTGTTCTTACGACCACTGCTGTTCCTGCTAAAATTTTTACCTGCCCTGCTGCCAAAACTGCTGCTTGACCTAGAGTTCCAAGCATCATTCCTGCCAGAGCCAGTCCCGCGAAGAATTTACTCGCTAATTTTTTCTTACAATTCATCTCAAATTCCTCCAGATTATTTTATTTATTATAATTCTTGAATTAAAACTCGAAACCTACATCAAATTGAACTAATAAGTCCGAAACCATTTTCAGATTGCGACGTTCCGCACTTACATATGAGCCATAAATATTTCCGGAATACCATCCCAGACTAAACAAACCTACCGTGGTTCCTTGAG
>JBFYZC010000423.1:0-13450 GCA_041309705.1 Bacillota bacterium
ACCAAGTGTGAATCAGAATGGATTGTGGTATGATTAACAAAAAAAGAGCAGATGATCTGCTCTTTTAAATTTATATTTGGTGCCCAGGACCGGACTTGAACCGGTACGGTTGCCCATACGCCCCTCAAACGTACGCGTCTGCCAGTTCCGCCACCTGGGCTCGATCGAACAATTAACATTATAATCGGGGATGAGTGAAATGTCAACTGTTTTTTGTAGAGATTTCTAATATTTTTTGATGAGGTTTGAGTCAACGATTAGTGAACAAAGAAATATGTTTTATTTTTCACGTTCACCATCGTAAAGTAAATTGTATAAACTTAGGTAAGTTAAATTTATAAAATACTGCAGGAGTAGTTGAAAAGATAACGAAAAGAATATGCGAATTAATATATTTTAAAACGTATAATTGTTAGTATATATTTTCCGGTAAAGATCTTTCATTATATCGAGTGAAAATATCCAGCGTAATAAGGATTTTTCACGAAGATAAAATGAATTAGATCTTTCGGAAAATATATAGCAACCTATGGGAGGTAATAAATGAAAGCAATGATTATGGCAGCAGGAGTTGGTTCGAGACTGGAACCATTAACCTGTAATATTCCCAAACCAATGGTTCCGGTGGTGAATCGTCCGGCAATGGAGCATATTATTAATTTATTAGTAAAGAATAAAATTAATGAAGTTGCCGCTAATCTCTGGTATTTACCAGAAAAAATTCAATCATATTTTGGCAATGGTAATCATTTTGGAGTGAAACTGCATTATTCAGTAGAAAAAGCTTTAATGGGGACAGCTGGTGGAGTTAGAAAATTAGCAAGCTTTTTAAATGAGACTTTTGTGGTAATCTCAGGTGATGCTGTTACTGATCTTGAACTCTGGGAACTGATTGAGAAACATAAGCAGACTGGAGCAATTGCTACCCTTGCTTTAAAAGAAGTAACCGATCCACGTCAATTCGGAGTAGTGATTACTGATGAAATTGGTCGAATCAAGGCCTTTCAAGAAAAACCAACTGCAGCGGAGGCGTTGAGTAATCTGGCGAATACTGGAATCTATGTTTTTGAACCAGAGATCTTTGATTTGATTCCTGAGGATACAGTCTATGATTTTGGAAAGCAACTTTTTCCGCGCTTGGTTGAATTAGGAGTGCCTTTTTATGGGCATAAAATGAATGGTTACTGGTGTGATATCGGAACACTCAATCAATATCGCTTGGCTAATTATGACGTATTAAATGGCTTAGTGAAGATTGACATTCCGGGATTCTGGCATCCGAATGCAGTTTATGTTGGAGAAAGAACTTTGGTAGCACCTACTGCACGGCTTGGTTCGAAAGTAGTGGTAGGGCGAAATTGTCATATTGGCTACGGAGTAGAAATCTTTGGTGAGACCGTAATTGGGGATAATTGTATTATTGAAGAGAATACCTCGATTTTTGGGAGTATTATCTGGCATAATACTAAAATCGGTAAAGATTCCCGTCTGGTAGAATGTGTAGTTGGTAACGAATGTTCTTTAAAAGAGGGTTCGGTGATTGGAGCAGGCGTTATTTTGAGTGATGAATGTATTGTCGAATCTGGAAGTGTGATCGAGGCGAATGCTAAAATCTGGCCCGGTAAGACGGTAGGAAATACTTTATAAGTTAAATCTAAAGCAAGCAGGGATTGAAAGTGAAAATCAAGTTAAATCATCTAGTGCAGATGTTTTTGGATGTAATTGCAGTAAATCTGGCATGGTTTGCTGCTTTGGTGCTTCGTTTTGATGGAAAAATTCCGTCATTATATTTAGACAATTGGCTTGGAATTGCTTTGCTGGTAACTTTGATAAGAATTAGTGTCTTTTATTTTTTTAAATTATACCGTAGCTTATGGAGTTATAGCAGCGTACCGGAGTTTTTTTTAGTAGTTAAAGGTGTCTCGGTCTCGACCTTGATTATCTGGAGTTTTGCTTTACTATCACAGCGGGTAGGGTTATTGCCGTTTCCTACTCCGAAAGCAATTGGAATCATTGATTGGATGTTAAATATTTTAATCTTGGAAGGACTGCGTTTCGCAATTCGTTTTCGACGCGAATGGGTGATTACTCGTCTAAATGCTAAAAATACCATCAGAAAAAATCTTTTAATTGTTGGCGCTGGCGAAGCAGGTTCAATGATTATTAAAGAGATTCGTAAAGAGTTGGGAGCGAATTATCTACCAGTTGGTTTCATTGATGATGATCCACATAAACAAGGTCATAATTTACATGGGGTTCCAATCTTAGGTAACTGTGAAGAGCTGCCGCGTTTGGTAAAACAGTATGACATAAAAGAAGTGATTATTGCTTTGCCATCTGCTTCGCGTCAAGAGATTCGTGAAATTATTGATCTGGCACAGCAGACTCCAGTACATATTTTAATGATTCCGGCAATGACGGAGATTATTAATGGTACAGTTTCGCTACAACAATTGCGCGATGTGGCGATTGAGGATCTTTTGGGACGAGAACCGGTGCAAGTTGATCTGGATAGCATGGCGGGATATCTTTGTCATGAATGTATTCTGGTTACTGGTGCTGGTGGTAGTATCGGTGGAGAGCTTTCGTTACAGATTGCGCGGTTTAATCCAGAAAAACTTTTATTATTAGGACGGGGCGAAAACTCCATTTATGAGATTGAGCAGAAACTACGAACTGTTTTTCCCCAGATTAATATAGTACCAATCATTGCTGATGTGCGTGATCGTGATAAATTAAATCAAATTTTTAAGTTATATCGTCCGACAGTAGTTTTTCATGCAGCAGCGCATAAACATGTTCCTTTGATGGAGCATGAACCAGACGAAGCAATCAAGAACAACATTTTTGGAACTAAGAATATGGTAGAATTAGCTGCTGAGTATCATGCTAAACGTTTTGTATTAATCTCTACGGATAAAGCGGTTAATCCAAGCTCGGTGATGGGGGCGACCAAGCGAGTGGCAGAACTGATTGTACAGGAAATGAGTACTCGCAGTCGAACTAAGTTTATGGCAGTACGTTTTGGGAATGTTTTGGGAAGTCGCGGCAGTGTAGTACCACTTTTTTGTAAACAGATTGCACAAGGTGGACCAGTAACGGTGACCAGTCCGGAGATGACCCGTTTTTTTATGACAATTCCCGAAGCAGTGCAGTTGGTAATTCAAGCCGGGGCACTTGGGCAAGGCGGAGAAGTTTTTATTTTAGATATGGGTGAACCAGTACGCATCTATGATCTGGCACAAAAATTAATTCGTCTTTCCGGTTATACTCCTGAGAAGGATATTAAAATTGTGTTTACCGGAGTCCGTCCTGGGGAAAAACTATATGAAGAGATCTTAACTCAGGATGAAGGAGTACGAATGACCAAACATGAGCGGATCTATACGACGCAAGTGCAGACGATAGAGAATGGTGAATTATATGAAAGGTTGAATTTTTTGCAAGATCATCTGTTGGATAATCCAGCGATCTTACGTGGAATGCTGCAACGATTAGCTCCAGAGTTTTTGCCTTGGAAAGAGATAGAAAACATGAAAGCTACTGGAGAATAATTTATCAAAAAATAGGAGGATCACAATGTATACTATTATGGGAGTTTTGGTTAATCAACGGTCTAAGAAAGCACCTGACGTTCAGGAGGTACTAACTAAGGCAGGATGTATTATTAAGGTTCGTTTGGGACTACATGAAGCAAGTGATAATGCTTGCTCGGAAGAAGGCTTGATTTTACTGCAGTTAACTGGCTCACGCGAAGAGAATCAACAATTGCAAAATGATTTGAACGCGATTCCCGGTGTAAAAGCAGAAAAGTTAGAGATTTCACTGTAAAAGATTAGAAACTATTTTTGGAGAGATACCTCAGGTGTCTCTTTTTTTATGGATTTGATTAAGCGATCTTTTGGAAAAGATATATATATTTTCCGGTAAAGATCTTTCATGTTATTAAGTGAATCCTTAGTAGGGACAGGTCGCGACTTGTCCCTACTAAGGATTTTTCACGAAGATAAAATGAATTAGATTTTTCGGAAAATATAGAGGTCATCCGAAAATCACTAAACTTCACATACAAATCACAGAAAGTCATTATAAAATCATTGCAGGTCACTATAAAATGACAGAAGGTCACTGGAAAATCACTAAACTTCACGTACAAATCACAGAACGTCACTATAAAATCATTCCAGGTCACTATAAAATTATTGCAGGTCACTTCAAAATGATTGCAGGTCACTTGAGAATGAGAGCAGACTAGATTTAGGCTTATTGTAAAGTATTTATCCTTTACAAAAGTATCTTGATCCAGTTATTTCATTATAAAGTTAAGCCTGGGTACGCCGATAACAAACTTGAAGGTGGACTCGGGTTTTGTTTTGAGATAAAAAGATTTTTTAGAAATGGGGGAGTAGTTTGCGGCGTTTATTCGCATTACTGCTGTGTATGGTAGCTGTCTTTGTTTGGAGTAGCATGGTCTTGGCTGAAGATTATCAATTATGTGTCGGAGATGTCTTGGAGATTATGGTTTATGGTTATGAAGAATTTCAATTAAAGCAGGTGATCGTTCGTCCGGATGGTAAAATTGCAGTTCCTTTGGTAGGTGAGGTGCAGGTTGTTGGAAAGAGTCCTGCGAAATTAAGTGCTGAATTAACCGAGAATCTAAAGCACTATCTGAACAATCCTCAAGTAACGGTGAATATTGTTAAATATCATACGATTCGTATCTATGTTCTGGGAGAAGTTAATCGCCCGGGAATGTATGAATTAGAGAAACAACATAATCTGCTGGATGCACTTGGCGCAGCAGGTGGATATACGAGGTATGCGGTTCGCAAAGGGGTTTATGTAATCAGAAATACGGGTAGTTATCAGATTGCCAATCTGGATCAGCTACTTAAAAAAGGTGACCTGACACAGAACTATACCTTAGCAGAAGGAGATGTTCTCTATTTGAATCGCAATGGAATTAGCTTTGTCAATGACATTCTACCATATCTGGGAGCGGCGTATCAGATTAAAACCCTAATCGAGTAAGTAAAGAGAACGTTATTAAATTTAATGGGGGTTTAGTCTAGTGAATGATAATTTTAATAATCCAGAAACCACAGTTGATCTGCGTGAAATTTTTCGGATTTTAAAAAAGAGTTGGCAGTTGATCTTGGGGATCTTGATAATTTCGGTAGTCTCTACTACGATAATCAGTTTCTTGATTCCCAAAGTTTATGAGGCAGAAACAACCTTACGCATCAAGCAACCAAAAGGTTTAGCAAACTCACTCTTGTCAGAAGTTGCCATGGGGAATGCAATGGCGACACAGCAATTGATGTCAACTTACGCCGAGATCATTAAGAGTCGTTTAGTAATCTCGGAAGTAATTCGTCAGAGTAATTTTCAAACCAAGCAACCGCTTAAGTATGAATCAATGTTACAACGGATTAGCATTCAGCCAGTTAAAGATACTGAAATTCTGAAGATTAAAGTACAAGGCAGTAGTCCGGCTGAGGCGAAATTTTTCACTAATAAACTGGTAGAGGTTTTTTTAGAGCGTTTGATGCAATTAACCCGTTCCGAACAGACTACGGTACGAACTTTTATTGGTGAAAGGCTTGGTGAGTCTAAACAAGAGTTAAGTGAAGCCGAAGCGAGATTGGAGCAGTATAAACAGACACAGAAGATTGTGGCGCCTCAAGAAGAGACGAAAGCGATAGTAGAACGTTTAAATGCGATTAATCGCTTGGCGGCGGAGAATCAAGTGGAGATTGCGGCAGCGCAAGCAAGACTGAATGGAATTAAAGTGCAATTAAGTCAGGAAAAAACTGATTATATCGCTACGAGTCCTTTAATTGAACAGTATCGAAGTAAATTAGCGGATCTTGAAGTAAGTCTGGTTGGATTATCTCATAAATATACTGGCAATCATCCAGAAGTGGTTGCGCTGCGGGCTGAGATTCAAGAGATTAAAAGCAAGTTAAATCGAGAGATTACTCGAGTAATAAATATAGAGGCTCCCTCGCAAAATCAACTGCATCAAACTTTGCTACAACAGAAGATGCAAACTGAGGTGGAGATTGGAGCTGCTGTAGCACAGCAGAGTGAGATTGAGAAGATTCTTGGGCAAGGAGAGACTGAGATTTTGAAACTACCTACCCAAGAACAAGAATTAGCTCGTTTGATGCGCGATACTACAGTGGCACAAGAGATCTATGTAATGCTTGCTAAACGTCATGAAGAAGCAAGAATTAGTGAAGTGATGCAACCGACCGATGTACAAGTAATTGATCGTGCTATTGATCCAGAGCGAGCCATTAAGCCTACAAAAACCATGAATGTGATGATTGCTGCCTTTTTAGGAGTCTTTGTTGGAGTGGGAATTGCCTTTTTACTCGAGTATTTAAATAAAACAGTGCGTACTGCTGAAGATGTACGAGACTATTTGGGTTTACCAACCTTAGCAACAGTGCCAGACTTTAAAAAATTTAGTAGTAGTAGCAGTGACAAGATTGCAGTTTAAAAAGAATAATTTTATTTTTTGGAGGAAAAGATGTCGAAACGCCAGTTAATCGTACACGAAAATGCAAAATCACCGATTGCCGAGATTTTTCGCACTTTACGGACGAATCTACATTTTTCCAAAGTTAATGGTGAGTTAAAAATGTTGATGTTCACGAGTGTTGGACCAGGTGAAGGTAAGTCCACTACTGCGTCCAATCTGGCGGTTGCTTTGGCACAGAGTAATAAAAAGGTGATTTTGCTAGATTGTGATTTACGAAAACCAGTACAGCATAAGATTTTCGAACAGCAGCAGCGTGGTTTGACGAATGTTTTAGTTGAAAAAGTAGAATTAGCTGAGGTAATTCAAGCAACTGAAATTCCGAATCTCTGGTTATTGGCAAGTGGTCCAATTCCCCCCAATCCTTCAGAATTATTGCAATCTCAGGCAATGCAAGATCTCTTGGAGAAATTAAAAACAGAGATTGATTTTGTAATTGTGGATGCTCCGCCAGTAATTGCGGTAACTGATGCCTGTATTTTGGCAGAGAAGATGGATGGAGTAGTCCTGGTGGTAAATGCACAGATGACACGTCCGGAGATGGCATTACAGGCAAAAGAGTTATTGCTTAACTCGCGAGCACAGATTTTGGGAGTAGTCTTGAATCAAGCGGAGATTGCTACGGAGCATTCTTACTACTATTATTATTATGGTCATGAAAAACATTCAAAATGTGATTTAGTACATCAAGGTGCTTGAAGTTGTAAAAAAGGTGGTGAGTAGTATGCCAAATGCAGAAAAGAAGATTAATTATCAACCATATTTAGTCGAAGAAGCTCCGGCAAGTAATGGAAGTTGTAAAGTAAAGACTCAGCTGAAGATTATCGAATATTTAATACCATTTAGTTTACTGATAGTAGATTATGGCGCAGTAATGTTGGGATTATTTAGTGCTTATTGGTTTCGAAATCTGGTCTTGCCTGATTTGACGATTAGCTCACCATTTGCCAGTTATCCGCAGTTTTTTTATTTAGTGGTACCACTTTTCTATCTGGGTTTTATCTTTTATGAGGGATTATATCACAAAAGACCTCCATTTTGGAGAGTGTGTGAAAAATTATTAAAAATTTCACTTTATGCTACTGCCTTTACTACTGGGGTGATGTATTTTAGTGGTGCGAGTCAGATGATCTCACGTCCCTTTATCTTTTTCAGTTGGTTCTTTGCGAGTATAGCCCTGATGATTGGGCGTTTCTTAGCCAAAAGGCTTTTTATCGCTTTGGGAATTTGGAAACGACAAGTACTGGTAATTGGTTCGGATTCGGCAATTGAGCTGTTGACTAATGCCTTTAGTGATGAACCAGAGTTGGGTTATCAGATTTTGGGAGTAATCAAAGAAGAACAGAGCAAACATCATCTCCATTCATCATATCCGGTACTGGGGAATCTAGCGAATTTGGAAACGGCAATTGTGAAAAGTGGCGTTTCAGCAGTAATTATTGCGATGCCCGATTTGCCGGAGGGGAAATTGCTGAAACTTGTCTATCAGGTACAAAGTTTAGTGAAACAGGTGATCATTGTGCCTAATTTGATAGGGTTGCCACTGATCAATCTGGAAGCAGGTTCGTTCTTTAATCAAAAAGCTATTATGCTCTCATTAAGAAATAATCTCTTGAGTCTTCCGAATCGGTTTTTGAAACGGGTTTTTGATCTGGTGCTTGGCTGTTTGCTGTTGATTCCTAGTTTGCCAATTATGGCAGTTATTGGACTTTTAATTAAGCTGGATTCACGTGGCGCAGTTCTACATACTGGGAAACGTTTAGGCAAGAATGGTAAGGAGTTTGCTTGTTATAAATTTCGGACGATGTATCCAAATGGGGATGAGATGCTCTCTAAGTATCTGGAGGAGAATCAATCGGCGAAAGAGGAATGGGAGCAGTTTGCTAAATTGCGGATTTTTGACCCGCGTGTTACTCGGGTTGGTAAGTGGTTGCGGAAATTAAGTTTAGACGAGTTGCCACAGCTTTTTAATGTGATTAAAGGAGAGATGAGCCTGGTTGGTCCACGACCATATCTTCCTAGAGAAAGAAGTAAAATGAACTATTATGTAGAGACAATTCTTGAGACTACACCAGGAATTACCGGACTCTGGCAGGTGCGCGGGAGAAATAATATTGATTTTTTGGGCAGGTTATCATTAGATACGTGGTATGTGCGTAATTGGTCATTGTGGTTGGATATCTCGTTATTGGTGAAGACGGTCAAGGTGGTTTTGTTTCGTCATGGAGCTGCATGAGAAATAATGGATAATTGTTTCAATTCAACCAAGGTGCATTTTTAGCACTTTGGTTTTTATTGTAAGTTGAAAATTTTTTTGTATTTAAGTTAAGTAAATTTATTTAAAAATCAATGTAAAAAGGTTGCTTTTTCTTAAATGATCAGGTAATATATTTTTATGCACTTTGCTAATTAAGAGAGTTGAAAGTTTTTAAATTATTTAGTTAGAATTTGTTTTTACACCGAACCATTTCAAAACTGAAGGTGTATATAAAGTGTTTGGTACTTCCTGAGAACTTTCAATTTTTAAGTTTATAAAAAATAAATTAAGGTAAAAAATTATGATTGATTTACATTGTCATATTATACCAAACATTGATGATGGGGCAGTAGATTTAGAAATGGCAACAAAGATGCTAACAATAGCAGCAACTGCTGGAACTGAAATTTTGGTAGCAACTCCTCATGTCATTGAAGGTCAGTGGTTACCTAAATGGGATTTGATTCAAGAAAAAGTAGTCGAGTTACAAAATTTTAGTGATCACGCACAATTAGGAATCAAAATTTATCCCGGTGCAGAAGTTGCGATGCATTTTGATCTCTTAGATTTAATTAATGAACCGGGGGCTTATTGTCTAAATGGGAGTCGGTATCTTTTGGTAGAGTTACCAGCATTGGAGATTCCTGCTTTTGCCGATGATTTTCTGTTTCGACTCCAAACTAAAGGTATTGTTCCAATTTTGGCACATCCAGAACGTCATCCTATCTTGATGAAAGAACCAGAGCGGCTGCTAGAGTGGGTACAGCGTGGTATTTTAGTGCAAATGAATGCGGGAAGTATTCTCGGTAAGATGGGAGAAGAGGTGCGTTTAACAGCGGAATTCTTTTTGAAAAATCAGTTAGTCCATTGTCTAGGCTCTGATGCCCATGGCGTAAAACAGCGTCGTCCAATCTTAGACGAAGCAGTAATAAAAATCACAGAGATAGTTGGAGCAGAACAGACAATGATAATTACTAAAGATAATTCTGCTAAAATTCTGCAAGATTTGGAACTTGAAGTACCGATTCCTGCTCAATTTGTATGGAAGCGACCTAAGAAAGGGTTCTTTAGTTTTTGGAAACGTTAGTAAAAGAATTCGGAGGAGATTTGATTTGAAGCGATGGTTCTTGTTTTTGTGGGTAGCATTTATCCTTGTTTTTTCAGGGGGAGCATTGTATGCAGAGGATTATCAGCTAGCAGTCGGGGATGTTTTAGAGATTAGTGTTTATGGTTATGAAGAATTGCAAATGAAACAGATATCGATTCGACCAGATGGCAAATTAGCTTTTCCTCTGGTAGGAGAAGTAGTCGCAGCTGGATTAAGACCAGCGGAGTTAAGTAAGCAGTTGCAGCAGAGCTTGGCGCAGTATGTGAAGAACCCGCAAGTAACAGTAAATATTATTAAATATCATACTGTACGAATTTATGTCTTGGGTGAAGTGAATCGTCCAGGAATGTATGAACTGGAGAAACAGTATAATCTGTTGGATGCAATTGGGGCAGCTGGTGGATACACCAAGTATGCAGCCTGGAAAGCAGTTTATGTGGTGCGAAAAGAATCAGGCACATATCAAGCAGCAAACTTAGAAAAATTGTTGAAAAAAGGAGATCTCTCACAGAACTATCCGCTCTCAGAAGGTGATGTGGTCTATCTTGGGAAGAACGGAATTAGTTTTGTGAATGATATTTTACCATATATTGCAGCGGCATATCAGATCAAAGGAATTATTAAGTAAGATATTGATAATGAGTTGGAGGTTGGTTGGGTGACTGAGTATCATGACCAAGAGACTACGGTTGATTTAAGAGAAATTATTAGAATTTTGAAAAAGCGTTATAAATTGATCCTCTTAATTTTTTCAATTAGTGTCATCGTTGCCAGTGTGGTTTCGTTATTAATCCCGAATACATATGAGGCAGAAGCTAAATTACGGATTAAACAGCCAAAAGGTCTAGCTAATTCTTTATTAGCGGAGCTACCAACTGGAAATGGTATGGCAACACAACAATTGATTGCCACCTATGCTGAGATCGTTAAGAGTCGTGCAGTAGTTGAAGAATTGATTAAGAAAGTTCCTGATCCAAAAGAACCTCAAGTAAAATATGAAGAGATGGTAAATCGAATTGCGATTGCCCCAGTCAAAAATACTGAAATCATGCAAGTAAAAGTGCAGGCACGTCGGGCACCTCAGGCAATGCGTCTTACTAATAATTTAATTCAAGTTTTTATAGAACGATTAACAACACTCGCTCGTTCGGAACAGACAATGGTAAAAGGCTTTATCGGGGATCGTCTCCGTGAAGCAAAACGAGAATTAACAGTGACCGAAAATCAGTTGGAGAATTATAAGAAAGCACAGAAAATTGTTGCTCCTCAAGAAGAGACCAAAGCTTTGATTGATCGATTAACTGAAGTGAATCGCTTGACGGCAAGTAATCAAGTGGAAGTAGCAACCACTCAAGCAAAATTAGATGGGATTAAAGCACAATTGGAGCAGGAGAAGATTGAGTATGTCGCTACCAATCCATTAATTGAGCAAGCACGAGCAAAGTTAGCGGATTTAGAAGTACGTTTGGTGGGGATTGCCCAAAAATATACAGCGAATCATCCTGAAGTAATTGCAGTCAACGCGGAGATTGAGCAGACTAAAACAAGATTGGAAGCAGAGATTAAACGGGTAGTAAATGCAGAAGCACCTTCACAGAATCCTGTGCACCAGGAATTATTACAACAAAGAATTCAAGCTGAGGTGGAGATTGGTGCGGCTACAGAACAGCAGGTAGCCTTGAAAAAGCTGCTGGCGCATGGAGAACGTGAGATCATTAAGTTACCCTCACAGGAACAGGAATTAGCGCGTTTAATGCGTGATACTTCGGTAGCGCAAGAGATCTATGTGATGCTTGCAAAACGGTATGAAGAAGCACGAATTAGTGAGGTTATGCAACCTAATGATGTTCAGATTATTGATCAGGCAATTATTCCTGAGCATCCGATTAAACCAAAACGAAAACTGAATGTTTTAATTGCAGGTTTCTTAGGACTCTTTATTGGTATCGGGTTAGCATTTTTATTGGAATATTTAAATAAAACTGTTAGTACGCCTGAGGATGTGACTAAGTATCTTGATTTACCAACCTTGGGTTCAATTCCTGATTATGATAGTTTTCAAAAAAATATGAAACAACAACATTAAGTGCAATGAATTTTTGGAGGTTTAGTAATGACGCAAGCAAGGCGTTTAATAATGCAGGAAGATGCCAAATCACCAATCGCGGAAGCTTTTCGTAGTCTGCGAACTAATTTGCAGTTTGCGAAGGTTGGTGACTTAAAGAAGATTCTGTTAACCAGTGCCGGACCTGGCGAAGGCAAATCAAGTACTGCTGCCAACCTGGCAATTGCACTGGCGCAAAATGATAAAAAAGTACTCTTAGTCGATCTTGACTTACGTAAACCAGTACAACATCAGATTTTTGGGCTGGGCAATCAAGGTTTGACCAATATTTTAATTGATCGAAAACCTTGGGAAGAAGTAGTACAAACTACTAATATCCCAAATCTCTCAGTGATTACCAGTGGACCGATTCCCCCTAATCCAGCCGAGCTATTGGATTCTCAGCGAATGGAGCAGCTATTAGAGGAACTTTCCAAGAATGTTGACTTGTTGATCATAGATGCACCGCCGATAAATCCAGTAACTGATGCCGCGATTTTGGCAGCCAAGGTTGATGGAGTAGTCTTGGTTTTGAATGCACGCTCGACTCGCCCTGAGATGGCACAGCAAGCTAAGGAGCAGATATTAAAGGCACAGGGGAAGATATTGGGAGTGGTTTTGAATCAGATTGAAATTGAATCGAAAAATTCAGCTTACCACTACTATTACGGAGAAAGTGAAACGAAGGCAGTCACACGTTAATTACAAGGAGGTTGCAATGAAGTATTTGCGAAGCTTGCTATGTTTGGGATTGTTATTGATAGGAGCGCTTCCGGTTAAGGGTGCTGAGTTACTAGTGGAGTATCAATCAGATCAGAACTTCCAGATTAAAGAGACCTTCAATTGGGAAGATGATCATTGGCAACTGAAATTCGCGCCATATCTTAGTTATCAAACTAATTCTGAGTTGCGTCTGGGATTGAGTGAAGCCTATCTTGACTGGGGCAGTGATGCTTTTGGAGTTAGTCTGGGACGGAAGATGATTACCTATGGGCCAGGGCGCTATGGTTTTCCGACTTTAGGTTCTTTGGTAGCATTTGATACAGATGAATTGGAATTGGGTGTGGTTGAAGGATATGATCAATTGGGCTATCATTTTCAATGGGGACAACTGAACTATCACAAATTTTATGCCTATGTCCCAGAGAGTAGTTTTCGAATGTTACTCGGGCAACGTACTACTTATACTCTGGGGCAGTTTACCTTTGGTTTTTCTGAGGTAGCCTTAGTCAATCAGCTCGCACCATGGTTCTATTATCTGCCAGTACCATTCATGCCAATCTATAGTTATCAGTTTATTGCGGCGAGATTTGCAGAGATTAAAGATGTTAATGTTGCCGGAAATATGGCAGTGGATTTTGACCTTACTTGGCAGCCAAGTGAGAATTTTAAACTTTATGCCGAGTACTACATGGATGATCGTCCCTGGCCACG
>JBFYZC010000424.1:0-3710 GCA_041309705.1 Bacillota bacterium
TCAAAGAAATCCAGGTTTAGCCTTGATTAGAGATCTGGGATTGCTATTTTATCAGAAGCAGAATTTCAAGAAGGCATTTCCTTTTTTGGAAGAAGCATATCAATTTAATCCGAGTAATCAAGAGATTTCTCAGGCATATCATGATACTTTATCAAAAATTAGTACTTGAGTTTACATTTTGAAAAATGGAGGTGGCTTCGATGGGGATACTTTATTTTGTTGGTGCAGTTTTGGCAGTCTTTATTCTGTTAAAAATTATTTTGAAAACGATCAAAACTGCTTTGATTATCACTTTATTAGGTGGTATAGGAATTTTATGGTGGATGATGCAGCAAGGAATGTTTAAATAGGAAGACTCTCGTGAATTCCCAGTAATTATGATAATGAGCAAATTTTTCTTTTAGATATAATTATAAAGAATATTGGATTTTTTTAGGAAATGGGGATTAATTTTGCTCAGAGTACTTGTCAAAGAGAATTATCTGTGTTAAACTAAGTATGAGTTCATGTTTTGGAAAAGAGTGGGGGCGCCCCACTCTTTCACTTTATAATGGGAACTGAGGGATTAAGGTTTGGTTAAGGAACGTATTGAAGAAAGAGTTTCAAGATTAGGAACGAAATTAGCTGATGATTTGGGCTATGAACTGGTAGATGTGGAGTATCGCAAAGAAGGTCCGGATTGGGTGCTGAGGTGTTTTATTGATTGTCCTGGTGGAACTGGTTTGGAGCAATGCCAAATCTATAGTGAGCAGCTAAGCAATTTGCTGGATGAGGCAGATCCAATTCCAGGCAGTTATCTTTTGGAGGTATCCTCACCAGGCTTAGAGCGTCCCTTGAAAAAGGAACGTGATTTCCAGCGTTTTGCAGGTCATCAGGTAGCATTGAAATTACATCAAGCTTATGAAGGGGCTAAAAATTTTCAGGGAGAGTTATTGGGAATTAAAACTGAACCAGAAACAATGATTTTAATTAAATTAAATGGTGAAACCAAGGAAATTCCCCATAAATTATTAGCCAAAGCTGAATTAATTCCAGAGATCTTCGCAGGTGAAGGGAGAAAAGTAAAAAAATGAACCATGAGTTTATGGATGCTCTCGAACAATTAGAACGGGAAAAAGGGATTAGTAAAGAAATTTTGCTAGATGCAATCGAGACAGCCCTAGCATCCGCTTACAAAAGAGATCAAAAAGCTGCCCAAAGTATCGAAGTAAGGGTTGATCCAGCCAACGGTTCTTTCCATGTTTATACCCATCGTACAGTGGTGGAAGAAGTAGAAGATGATAAAAATGAGATTAGCCTTACAGAAGCCCAGAAGATTAATACAATTTATGAGTTAGGCGATCTGGTTGAATTTGAAATCTTTCCTAAGGAATTTGGAAGAATTGCCGCACAAACTGCTAAACAAGTAGTGGTACAGCGAATTCGTGAAGCTGAACGTAGTATGATTTATGAAGAATTTGCGGATCGAATGGGTGATTTGATTACTGGAATTGTACAACGTAATGAGCAGAAGAATATCTTTATTGACCTGGGGCGGATTGAGGGAATTTTACCAAGCAATGAGCAGATGCCTAATGAGCATTATGAGCTGGGAATGAGATTGAAAACTTTTGTGGTGGAAGTGAAGAAAACTACCAAAGGTCCTCAAGTATTGCTCTCTCGAACTAGAAATGGTCTCTTAAAACGACTTTTTGAATTAGAAGTTCCAGAGATTCAGGATGGTTTAGTGGAGATCAAATCAGTGGCACGTGAACCGGGTTATCGTTCTAAAGTAGCGGTTTACAGCCGTGATCCGCAGGTTGATCCAGTAGGTTCTTGTGTTGGAGCAAAAGGGATTCGGGTGCAGATGATTGTGCGTGAATTAAAAGGCGAGAAAATCGATCTGGTTCCCTGGAGTGCAGATCCGGTTGAGTTTATCTTAAATGCACTTAGTCCTTCTAAAGTAACCGAGGTTAAAATTCTTCCTTCTAAGAAAATGGCAGTGGTAATTGTGCCGGATTTTCAACTTTCCTTAGCAATTGGACGTGAAGGGCAGAATGCACGTTTAGCAGCTAAATTAACTGGCTGGAAGATTGATATAAAAAGTGAGTCACAAGCAGCAGAACAGTTACCGGAGATTGAACGTCTGGTGGGCGAGGAGCTTGATCTATCAGAGGTTCTGCCTATTAAAGAAAATCTAATTGAGAATGTTGCCGAAACGAGTTTGCCAGAGTCAGAGCTTTTGAGTCAGCAGGTGGAAGTGATAGAGGAAGATTATGAAACAGAAGCGTTAAAGACTGACGAAGAAGTATTTGTGGACGAGATTGCCAGTGAAGACGAGGAGAATGAAGTCAAGAAGGGGAGTAGTGTTAAGAAGACGAAAAAATCTAAAGCCGCTTCGAAACATCGACGTCAAGTTTTAGATGATGAATTAACCCCAACAGATGATGGATATTTCTTTGTCGATGTGCTTTCTGAACGTAATCAATTAACTGAATCAGAGAATACCACAGTCAAACCTGTCCCATTAGAAAGTGATCAGGAAAATGGTTTTACAATTGGTCAGTTATTGCAAAACGAGGCTAGCAAAGCTAAAGCAAAGAAGAAGGGAAAAGGGGATGAGTAAGGTTGAAGGTCAAAAAAATCCCCCAACGTACCTGTTTAGGCTGTAAAGTAGTTCGCCCTAAGAAAGAGTTGCTGAGAATTTTACGAACTCCTAATGGGGAAATAGTAGTTGATTTAACAGGTAAAAAATCTGGTCGGGGTGCTTATACCTGTCCTAATTTAGAATGTTTAGAGATGGTTTTTAAAGGTTCGCTCCTAGCAAAAGCTCTGGAAATTGAGTTAACCAATGAGAATAAAGCTACGCTGCGAGCGGAAATGAGTAATTTATTAAAATGAATAAAATTACTACTTTATTAGGATTTGCAGCCAAAGCAGGAGAATTAGTAACTGGTTCTGCAGGGGTCGAGGCACTGATTAAAAAGAAAAAAGTTTTTTTGGTAATTTGTGCTACTGATCTTTCGCCCAAAACACAAAAGAGATTTGCACACTGGTGTGAGCTGCAACAAATTCCTTTTTATATGTATGGAGAACGCGCAAAGTTGGGTCAATGGATTGGACGACCAGAACATGGGATAGTGGGGGTGATCTCGAAACAATTTTCTGCAGCAATCAAAGATTGCTTAAGTGATGGGGGTGACTGATTATAAATAAGATACGTGTACATGAATTAAGTAAAGAGTTGGGGATTCAAAGTAAGGATTTAATGAATTATTTGAATCAATTAGGTGCTAATGTCCGTAATCATATGAGTTTTATTGAAGAACAGTATCTAGAACAGGCGAAACAAAATTTTCCCAGTAGTATGCCAAATAAAAAACCAAGCATTAAAGCAACGACCGATAATGTGACTGAGCCTAAAAAAGAGAGAATACAACCAATTAATAAAGAGGAAGAGCTGGTGTCTGCAAAATTGGAATCACAAACAACTACGAAAATTACCAAAACAGAATCAAACCTGAAAACGACTCAAACAGAAAAACAGGTTAAATCGAGTCAAGCTGTTTCTAATGAGACTTCTGAGAAGGATTCAAATTTGATATCTGAAAAACCACTTCAGAAAAATCAAGGTCAGGATCAACCTAGACCACAAGGTCAAGGTCAACCAAGACCACAAGGTCAGGGTCAACCAAGACCACAAGGTCAGGGTCAACCAAGACCACAAGGTC
>JBFYZC010000425.1:0-2636 GCA_041309705.1 Bacillota bacterium
TCAAAGGTTGATCAGGATCAATCTGATAACGCTGTGCTACTGAGCGCAGATACTGCAACGACCAGGAGTCATGATCCTGACTCCAGGCTTTGATCCCACCAGCATTTAAAGAGCGCTCTTGATCGATCACTAGCTCCGGATCAACTTCCATCTTGAAACCCAAACCAACACAGTCAGGACATGCCCCAAAAGGACTATTAAAAGAGAACATTCGTGGCGTTAATTCTTCAAAGCTAAAGCCACAATCAACACAGGCAAACTTTTCACTAAAGAGATACTCTTCGCCTGCGAGAATTGCAATTGTCACCAGTCCTTTGGCTAACTTCAAAGCAAGCTCGATTGAGTCAGCCAGACGTTGCACGATTCCTTCTTTAAGCACCAATCGATCCACAATCACTTCAATCGTATGCTGCTTATATTTTTCCAGTGTAATTTCCTCATTTAACTCACGCTGCTCGCCATCAATTCGTACCCGGGCAAATCCTTCACGTCGTAAATCCTCAAAGAGCTTCTCATACTCCCCTTTACGTTGTCGCACTACTGGTGCAAGCACCAAAAATTTTGTCCCATTTTCAAATTTTAAGACCTGATCTACAATTTGTTCTACTGTCTGCTGGGTAATTGGCTTCTGACATTCGGGACAATGTGGCTTACCAATTCGTGCATAGAGTAATCTTAAATAATCATAAACCTCAGTCACTGTTCCCACCGTTGAACGCGGATTATGGCTGGTAGTCTTCTGATCAATCGAGATTGCCGGAGATAATCCTTCAATATAATCAACATCCGGTTTATCCATCTGTCCTAAAAACTGTCGTGCATATGCCGAAAGCGATTCCACATAACGCCTTTGCCCTTCAGCATAAATTGTGTCGAATGCCAGTGATGATTTACCAGAACCGGAAAGCCCTGTAAAAACCACTAATTGATCACGCGGAATCTCCAGATTAACATTTTTTAAGTTATGCTGTCGCGCTCCTTTGACTCTAATTAAATTCTGTACCACCTTAAATCCTCCATTCACTGCAACATTTTTTCCCACTGTCGCAACTCATCACGCAGTTCGGCTGCTTTTTCAAACTCTAATCTGGCAGCTGCCGCCAACATCGCACTTTCAAGCTCACTAACTTTCGCTTTTAATTCTGCTTTAGTTAATTGTGGATGCTTACTAAGCTCATAAGCAACCTTCTCCTCGGCTACTTGTTCAATCTGGATGATATCCCGTATCGCTTTTTTAACTGTTGCTGGAGTAATGCCATTTACTTCATTGTAATGTAATTGTTTTTGGCGACGTCGTTCCGTTTCAGCCATCGCTTTCTGCATGGAGTCAGTAATCTTATCCGCATACATAATCACTTTACCCTCAACATTACGTGCCGCGCGACCAATTGTTTGAATCAACGAAGTCTCCGAACGTAAAAAGCCTTCTTTATCAGCATCCAAAATTGCCACCAGTGAGACTTCAGGCAGATCCAGCCCTTCTCGTAAAAGATTAATTCCCACCAAAACATCAAATTTCCCCAAACGCAGATCACGTAAGATCACTACCCGCTCTAATGTATGAATCTCCGAATGCAGATAACGAACTTTAATTCCTACGCCTTCCAGATACTCCGTTAAATCTTCTGCCATTTTCTTAGTTAGGGTAGTGACTAAGACTCGTTCCTGACACTCAACCCGCACTCTAATCTCTTCCATCAAATCATCAATCTGTCCTTTAACTGGACGAAGATATATCTCAGGATCAACCAAGCCCGTCGGACGAATAATCTGTTCCACAATCTGTGCTGCACGTGACAGCTCATATTTGGCTGGAGTAGCTGAAACATAGATCGCTTGATTTAAACATGCTTCAAACTCTTCGAACTTTAACGGGCGATTATCAAGCGCCGAAGGCAACCGAAACCCATACTTAACCAGCGTCTCTTTACGGGAGCGATCGCCCGCATACATTCCACCCACTTGCGGAATGGAGACATGTGATTCATCTACAAAAAGCAGAAAATCCTTTGAAAAATACTCAAGCAAAGTAGCAGGTGGTTCTCCAACACCACGACCAGTTAGATGCCTAGTATAATTCTCAATTCCCTGACAGAATCCAACCTCCTGCATCATCTCCAGATCATACCTAGTGCGTTGCTCAAGTCGTTGTGCCTCTAATAATAATTCTGCCTCTCTCAGCTCACGTAATCGCGCCTCTAATTCTGCTTCAATCTCACTCATCGCAATTTTTAATTTTTCTTTTGAGGTAATATAGTGGCTTGCCGGATAGATGGTTACCTCTTGTAATTTTTCTAAAACTTCACCGGTAATCGGATCAAGCTCAAGAATCTTTTCCAGTTCATCCCCAAAGAGTTCAATTCTCAAAATGTTTTCACCATAAGCAGGAATAATCTCCACCACATCACCGCGTACTCGAAAAGTTCCACGGGTAAAACCAAGATCATTCCGACTATATTGCATCGCTACCAAACGACGCAAGATTTCCGTTCGTTCCCAGCTTTCGCCAACTTTTAGCGAGAGATTCATCCCTTCATAATCATCCGGCGAACCCAAACCATAAATACAAGAAACACTCGCCACAATAATTACATCATTGCGTTCAAAGAGCGAATAAGTGGCAGCGTGACGCAAGC
>JBFYZC010000426.1:0-5460 GCA_041309705.1 Bacillota bacterium
TACTGCCTACAATCCAATTAAAAATCAAAAAAATGAAATAATTGGAATTATGTTCGTTGGTATCGAAAAAACTATTGCTGAAAATATTGAAAATCAGTTTATGAAAAACACTCATAATAAAATTTTAATTGCCACATTAATGATCATCATCATTATTCTACCTATTATGATGCTTATAGCTATTAAGATGGTCAAACCATTAATTGATCTTACCAACAAAATGGATCAAGCTTCAAATGGTGATTTTACTGGTATAATTGACTATAAACTACTAAAAAGAAAAGATGAATTTGGACGTCTTGCCAATGCGTATCAATTATTATCTGCTTCAACCATAAAAATGCTCAATAAACTTCACAAGGTATCCAATCAACTTCTTAAAATTTCTGATCATACCTGTATCTCATCACAAAATCTATCATTATCAGCTCAAAATCAACTAAGTTCAAGCATTGAAATGGTAAAAATAGTTGAAGAAATATCTAAATCAATTGACAATGTGTCAGAAAATTGCACACGATTAGCCAATTCTATTAATAATTCTACAAGAAATAGTTTAGCTATCAAAAACAAAATAACCGATGCTATTTTAATTGCCAAACATGGAAAGTTAGATATGGATAAAATTATTAATGAAATTAATACTATTAAAGAATCTACTAGTCTTCTCTCTGTCTCAATCTCAGAAACAGCAAATGTTACTACACAAATCAAAGAAGTCTTAGGATTATTGGAGAATATCTCTAAACAAACAAATCTAATCTCCATTGCCACCTCAATCGAAGCGGTTAAAGCTGGTGAAGCTGGTAAAAGTTTTACAATCATTGCCGAAAAAATTGGTATCTTTTCCGAAGAGACCAGTAAAGCTACTAAAAACATTGCTAAATTATTAGAAAAAATAGAAACTATGATTAATACAACTATCTCCAAAAGCAGTCATAATGTAGAGCAGATTAATCAAAGTGTCAATCTTATTGCTAATTCTGGACTAAATTTTGAGCAAATCTATTATTCGATTCAAGAAACAACCATTATGCTTCAAGAGATCCTCTCAAATATTGAAGCAATCAATACAGTTGCACAGGATGTTGCCAGTGCTACCGAAGAACAATCAGCTTCCAGCGAAGAAGTCTTAGCCACCCTTGAATGTATCAACGAACTCTCTGAAAAAGTAGCCTCTGATAGTGACAACGTAAAAAATAGTGCTGACAATTCTTCTCAAGCTGCCAATGAATTACATGAAATTATTTTACACTTTAAAATTAACTAAAAGTTATTTATGATTCTTTATAAAATGCTGTTTTGAGTCTTTAAATTTTAAACAGCATTTTATAAAAAAACAAAACCTCCCTAGAGGAAGGCTTTTAGTGTTACTATTTAACTATTACCCTATTCTGCCGCAGAAACATCAGCATCTTGCAAGAGAATTTTACGGGAAAGATTAATGCGTCCCTGTTTATCAATCTCCACTACTTTGACCAGAATCTCATCGCCTACATTGACCACATCTTCCACTTTTGCCACTCGTTCCTTCGCAAGTTGTGAGATATGTACCAGTCCTTCCTTGCCAGGCAGTACTTCAACAAAGGCACCAAAATTCATTAAACGCATTACTTTACCGAGATAAATCTCACCGACCTCGACATCACTGGTCAGTTGTTTGATATACTGGCGGGCTTTCTCACCGGCGACACTATCAACTGCGGCAATAAAGACACGACCATCGTCCTCGATATCAATCTCTGCTCCGGTCTCTTCACAGATCTTCCGGATCATCTTGCCACCAGGTCCAATGACGTCACGAATTCGTTCCGGATCAATCGAGAAGCGAATAATCCGTGGCGCATAAGGCGAAAGCTCAGCTTTGGGCTCGGTAATCGTCTCCATCATTTTATCGAGAATAAACAGACGTCCTTCACGTGCCTGTGCCAGAGCTTGCTTCAGAATCTCGCGTCCAATCCCCTTAATCTTGATGTCCATCTGAATCGCAGTAATTCCATCTTTCGTTCCGGCAACTTTGAAGTCCATGTCACCAAAGTGATCCTCTAGTCCCTGAATATCAGTGAGAATCGCGAAATCATCCCCATCTTTCAAAAGACCCATTGCCACTCCAGCAACTGGTTTCTTGATCGGAACTCCTGCATCCATCAGTGCTAGCGTACTGCCACAGACACTTGCTTGTGAGGATGATCCGTTTGACTCCAGTACTTCAGAGACGAGACGAATGGTATAGGGGAAATCCTCTTCGTTAGGAATTACTGGTACTAAAGCACGTTCTGCCAGTGCACCATGACCAATCTCACGCCGTCCTGGGCTACGTAAGGGGCGTACCTCTCCTACACTGAAAGAGGGGAAATTATAGTGATGAATGTAGCGTTTGGCGACTTCTTCACCAAGACCATCAAGGATCTGTTCTTCACTGACCCGTCCCAGTGTGCAAACAGTCAAAACCTGAGTTTGTCCACGAGTAAACAAGCCTGAACCATGCGTCCGCGGTAAGATGCCCACTTCGGTGGTGATCGGACGAATCTCATTCAAACCACGTCCATCAGGACGAATCTTATCCACGGCAATCATCCGGCGTACTTCTTCTTTGACCATCTCTTCGAGCAGATTCTCAATCTCTTTTTTCACATTGGGATAATCTTCACTCAAGAGATTCTCAAAATATGCTCTGGTCTCTTCCTTGACCTTCTCGGTATTCGCCTCACGTTCCAGCTTGTCCCGATTCTTGATTGCGGTAGCTAACTTTGCTTTCGCAAACTTCTCCATCTGCTCGGCTAAATCTGGGTTTGGTGCTACCAAAATTGGGGTAATCTTCTCTTTGCCAACTTCGGTGCGGATCTTTTCAATAAAGGCAACAATCTCCTGAATTACCGAATGTCCATAAAGAATTGCTTCCAGCGCATCATCCTCGGTAATCTCATTACAACCAGCCTCGACCATCATCACCGCATCTTTAGTACCCGCGACCACGATCTGCATGTCTGATGCTTCCAGCTCGCTGACGGTAGGATTAATAATTAATTTTCCATTAATCCGACCAACTTTAACACCACCAATTGGTCCGGCAAACGGAATCTCGGAAATATGTAGCGCGGCAGACGCACCGATCATTGCGACTAGACTCGGTTCATTATTGGGTTCAACTGAGAGAACAGTAGCAGTAACTTGAACATCATTGCGGAATCCTTCGGGAAAAAGCGGACGAATGGGGCGGTCAATCATTCGCGCTGCTAAAACAGCACTCTCGGGTGGTCTGCCTTCACGCTTAATAAAACCACCAGGAATCTTCCCAACTGCATAAAGCTTTTCCTCATAATCCACCAATAATGGAAAGAAATCAATTCCTTCACGCATTGTCTGCGACATCACTGCCGTGGCTAAAACTACGGTCTCACCGTAATGCACCAAAACCGCGGCGTTTGCCTGTTTGGCAACTCTGCCATACTCAATTACCAGCGGGCGACCCGCGAGGGTCATTTCCCATTTATGCATCGTTTTACCTCCTTACACTATCTAAAATAAAATATCTCCAAGGCATAGTATGCCCATTTTTCAGATCTTGCATAAAAAATCTTTTTTTGCAAAGAAAGAAAAGCGGATAGACCGCTTTTCTTTACTTTCGAAGACCTAATTTTGCAATGATCGTTCGGTAACGCTCAATATCCTTGGAATGCAAATAATTTAACAAACCACGGCGTTGACCAACCATCTTTAAAAGACCACGTCGGGAATGATGATCCTTCTTGTGTACCTTCAAATGTTCAGTCAAGTAATTAATGCGTTCTGTTAACAGGGCAATCTGTACCTCTGGCGAACCAGTATCCCCTTCATGGACTGCGTACTTCTTAATTACTTCTTGCTTTTCTGCCATTCCTAGCATGAAATTCACCTCCTTACTACTCTAAACGCCTCCCACCGCGAACTCCGTTGGAGTATCGGAGTACCCAGAAAAAGGTTCGTAAAACCAAAATTAATTTTACCATAGATCTGCTGAAATGTAAACTATGGTTATACCAGAAAAATATCCAATCCCTACTCAACGCCCCGAAAATAATGTCCTTTGGTAATCTCCCGCCCCATAATTACTTTTAATTCTTGGATGAGCTCCTCGCGTCTGGGTGGAGTCTTCCCTGTCTGCAGTTGTTGGATTAACTCACGATAATATCTGACGATTGTTGCAGCCTTTTGCGCCGCGACTGTCCTCAGCTCCAGCCGCCAGGTCATGGTAGAGATGGGACGTAACTTCTCCAGCTCACCATATAAACAGAGTTCCTTACTATTATATAAATGCATCCGGCAGAACTGATCAAGATAAATCGGAAAATCCAAACCCAACCGATCCCGCAAGGCATAACGTTCCGTGCGACAGGGTTGTGAACAACCTTGCTGCGAGTTGTGCAGACTCCCTAAGGGACAGTACTCGGAGATCATCAATTCCAATCCACCATGCAGCAGCACTTCCAAATTTACTTGAGGGTGCTGTTCTCCTAGAGCGGTTAATTGCGTTAAGGATAATTCTGGTGACAAGGCAAGCTGTTGCACCCCAAAATTCTGCCAGAATTCCACTGCCGCGTGATTAAAGATATTCATGGGATAATTCAGATAAATCGGAAGTTTAGTAGTTTGTGCTAGTGCCAGACTACCAAGTTCCGAGATTAAAATCCCGTCTGGTCGAGCTACCTGAATCGCTTCCACCAACTCCACTTGCAGCTTAGTTTCTGCTGCACGATTAATCCGTGGCAGTGCCAACACTAATTTCACTCCTGCAGCATGGGCAAGTTCGATGGCTTGTTGGTAGCTCTTGTTCTCCCAATGAAAACCAGTTAACTCCTCGCCCCCCACATAGATCAGCTGTACCCCGGCATTGGCTACTGCCGCGACTGAGTCCAGATCACTCACCCAAACACTTAACTTATTCTTCTGCCAAGTAGCTTTCTTAATCTCTTGATTATAATGTAACTTAGGTAACTGCACCGGAGTTAGGGTTGGACGATTCAAGCGAGCTTGTAATAATGCTTCTAGAGCGGCACGACGTGCCTGATTTAACTCACTTAAGGGCATCATTAAACCATCAGGCAGCTCATTTTGCAGCTCAATTAGTTTAAAAAAGGTATTGCCCAATCTTCCCAACTGCTCCACCAGCACCTCAGTGGTCAAAGGGCGATTCCGCGCTAACTGCAAATTTGCTGCGGTAGTGGCGCTGCCGATATTTCCTACCGCATCGCGGAAACTAACCTCTAATGGTCGATCTAATGCGCCCGAGACTTTGGCACGACAGGGAATCTTTAGCAAATCATTTTCTGCAGACAAGACGCTTTGCAGCTCTGCTTGTAACCTGCTCGAAAAGACCTTAAAGAGGCGATCTCCTTTATTAGCTTGTACCGCAACAGTCACTCCTACACTCTCACCTGCAACTGCCGCAGTGACTGCTTCACCTTGTCGTGTAATTGCATG
>JBFYZC010000427.1:0-4105 GCA_041309705.1 Bacillota bacterium
ACTACAGCAATAGGTGATATGGAAACTGCTTATACTAATGGTGCTGGCAGGACAAATCCAACCGCTACAGAGCTTGGGGCCGGAAATATTGGTGGTTTGACTATCGTGCCTGGACTTTATAAATGGGGAACCGGTGTAACTATCCCATCAGATGTTATTCTAAAAGGTAGTGCTAATGATGTTTGGATTTTTCAAATAGCACAAAATCTTAATCTTAGTTCAGCCACAAAAATTATTCTTAGTGGTGGGGCAAAAGTGGATAATATTTTTTGGATAGTAGCTGGTAAAACAACTATTGGAACAACTGCGGTTTTTAATGGAAATATTTTAGATCAAACAGCAATTGTACTGAACACTGGTGCCGTCTTAAACGGCCGGGCTTTAGCACAGACAGCGGTTACTTTGGATGCGAACAGGGTGACTGTGCCAGGATCTTCTACCCCCACTATTCCAGCCACACCAGCTACCCCCGCTGTACCCACAGTAAGTCCAGCTATTCCTGCCACTCTTGCCGTGTCAGCTAATAATTCATCATCACATAATAGTGGGAGTTCAGCTATCTCTACAAGTGGTGTAAAAAAACCAATGAACATATCACAATTTATTAAATTATTAATAGATAATGGAATTATTTCTTCAGATAAAGTTCCACAAATTAAAATAATTTTTGGCATTATTTAGTTGTGGTAATACATTAAAAATCTTACAAATAAAATAAATGAAAAAACTTTATAAAAAATTATTAAAAAGTCTAGCAATTATCTCCTTTACTATTGTTGTTTTTGGTTTAATTGGATCTGTTTCTGTTTTTGCTGCCACAACACCAGACCTTGGGGCCGCGACCACTTACGGTGTTTTGGGTGGTACTTACACAGACACAACAGATGGAACCACTATTACTAATGGTGACGTTGGATATACAACTCTTCCAGCTACACCACCCACAATGGTTGGTGGTACTATTTATGGACCCCTTGCCCCTACGCCTCAAGCTAGAATTGACGCTACCACAGCCTTAACAGAACTAAATTTGTTAACCTGTCCACCAGCAAATAATCTTGGTGTTGCAGTGGATTTATCATTGGTTCATGGTGCTTTATATACTCCAGGTGTTTATTGTAGTACTGGTGCTATGTCTATAGGAACAGCTGGGATTACTCTAGATGGAGCGGGAACCTATGTTTTTAGAGCTGATGGTACATTTAACACGGTGATTGATTCAGTAGTTACCTTAACTGGGGGTGCTTCAGCTTGCGATATTTTTTGGACTCCAACCGGAGCCACTACTTTTGGCGCTAATACTATTCCTACCGATTCATTTTTTGGGACAATAATTGATAATAACAATTTTATTACTGTTGGTATAAATGTTGGGTGGTTAGGAAGAGCGCTCTCATTATTGGATGGGGTGGTTACCACTGATACTGATTCCATTACCGTTCCAGCCTGTGCTGCCCCACAACTTACCGTAACCAAAGTTGTCACTAATGATAATGGCGGCACTGTTGCCAGTACTACTTTCCCACTTTTTATTGATGGTAGCTCTGTGACTAACGAGATAGCTAGTACCACCACAACTGGAGCACATATAGTTTCTGAGACCTATAGCACTTCTACTTATACCCAAACATTTTCTGGTAATTGCTCTGGTGGAAATATTTCTCTAGCCTATGGTGATGATGAGATCTGTACCATTACTAATGATGATATTGCCCCATCTTTGACCTTAGATAAAATTGTAGATAATAGTGCCGGTGGTTCAGCTCTTGAATCACAGTGGACTTTAACTGCTACTGGCTCGACCACAATTTCTGGTTTGGGAGCGAGTGGCTCAACCGATGTGGTGAGCACTAGCACTTTTAGTGCCGGCACCTATATTTTGTCTGAAACAGGGTCGGTGGATAATTATTCTGCTTCTGCTTGGAGTTGTACCGGAGCTACGCTTACAGGTGATTCGATCACTCTTGATTTAGGCGACACTGCCGTTTGTACGATTACAAACACTTACACCGCTCCTTCTTTTACTGCTACTCTTCATATCATTAAACTCGTTTCCGGTGGCACAGCTACTTCTTCGGACTTTACAATTGGCGTTACCGGGACGACTAATATTTCCACAAGTTCTTTTTCTGGTTCATCGACTGGTGTAGATGTGACGCTGGATGCTGGTTCATATGTTGTAACTGAGACAGGTAATCTAGCCAATTATTCCTCCGCTACTTCTACTGGATGTACCGGAACAATTACGGCTGGTGAGACAAAAGAATGTACGATTACAAACACTTACACCGCACCAGTGGTTCATCATTCATCAGGTGGAAGTAGTTCTTCTGTAAAGCCAGCTATTGAAGTAACAAAAGTAGTCAATCCTTCTATTTTAACTGGTCCTGGTCTGGTCTTATATACTTATACACTTAATAATACTGGAACGGTTTCTGTGTCAGATGTAACTATGGCAGATGATACTTGTAGCATGGTGACTCTTATTTCTGGTGATACTGATCTTGACCACAAACTTGATGTAAATGAAACTTGGATTTATCAATGTTATAGGATCCTTTTAAACACAACTACAAATACCATTGTGGCAACCGGTCAGGCAAATGGATTAACTGCTACTGATACAGCAAAAGCCACCGCTACGGTGCTTTATAACTCTCTGCTTCCTCTATACCAAAATGTAATTACAAATATTACTCCAAGTTTTCCAAATGCTGGTTTTGCTCCGGTAGGAGAAAGTATTTTTAGGACTATTATAAATCGGTTAATATTATTATATTAATTTTTACTCAATAAAATTATGCGGTCAAACATTCTACCTTTAAAATTTTTATTATTGATCATTCTTACGGGTATTATTATTTTGTTTTCCTTATTTTATTTTATTGAGAGGAAACCAATTAATAATACTTTGATCATACCTATTGAAAAGGTTGAGGCTTCGGGAGAACAAACGGGTTTTGGGTTACCAGTTAGTTTAGAAATTCCACTAATTAATGTTAATGCTTCTATTGAATCCTTAGGTCTAACTTCTGATGGGGCGATGGCTGTATCAAAGGGTCCAGATGATGTTGCTTGGTATAATCTTGGCCCTCGTCCAGGGGAGATAGGCAGTGCGGTGATGGTGGGACATTATGGTTGGAAAAATAGCATCCCGGCGGTATTTGATAATTTAAGTAAATTGAAAAAAGGTGATAAAATATATGTGAAAGATGAAAAGGGGGCAACCGTCACTTTTGTTGTGAATAAAGTTCAAACTTATGGCGAAAATCAAGACGCTTCCGATGTATTTTATTCCAATGATGGCCAAGCTCACCTTAACTTAATTACCTGCGGAGGAACGTGGAATAAAATTACAAAAAGTTATTCTAACCGAACTGTAGTATTTACCAATATGGAATAAAAGATTACAACAATTACTCTTAACTTTTTTGTGACCTTACCGGGAATGTCTCCCTCGCCTTAAAATTTCTCGTCAGAAATTTTAGGCTGGGCACCAGCTCGTCATTTTTTCTACTAAAAAATATGACTCCGCTGTTCGCCTCCCGGACGCAAGTAAAGCAGTTTGCTTGCTTAAGGTCACAGCTTTTTCGCTGCCCTCAAAACCTGTGACCATAATACGTGGCTTTCAGAACTTTGTAAACTGGGAGAGGATATAGGAAATAGCCTACAGGAGCTAGAAAAATGATATTAGAATAAAAGAAAGAGCCCGCCAGTATTGCTACCAGCGGGCTCCAGACTTCTTTACCCCTGAGCCTTCACAGGTTCTCCGCTTGCGAGAAGAAATGGGCTCTTCAGTTCAGGCAAATCATCCCCACACCATCCGTTTGTTTTCTGAAAGCATTCTTCGCAGACGTGCATTGGGTATACCGAACCCCACACATTCCAAAGAGCAACTCGTGTTGCCACCGATGGACACTCCTTTCGAAAACATCGGTATGACGAGGAAGTATATGAGACTCCTTTTGGCCACTCAAACAGTGAGTGGTATTTATGGGGGAAGACACGTTTCACCAAGCTCTCAATCTTCCAGCACTCCTGCACCTCTAGTACATTTGGTCGAAAGAAGACCACTCGAGGGCACTTCTGCCAGAGATTGTCCTGC
>JBFYZC010000428.1:0-4340 GCA_041309705.1 Bacillota bacterium
TTCCCAGTTAACATTCATCGAGGATCTGAGATAAACCGGTTGCAGTGGACGTTCCCAAGGAATAATCTGCTGCTTGCGTGAGGCTAATTTCCCACCTGCCAAAACCAGCTCGGTCTGAAAATCTTTGAGATCACGAAAGACGACCAGATCTGCCCGTTTCCCGGGGGCAATCCCGCCGCGATCATAGAGATGAAAGTATTCCGCAGTATTTAAAGTTGCCATTCGAATCGCAGTTACCGGATCAACTCCGGCGGCGACTGCGGTGCGTACCAGAAAATCAATCTGCCCTTCTTCCAGCAGATCTGCCGGATGACGATCATCAGTACAAAAACAGATCCGTCGGCTATTTGCCTCGCTAATCCCTGGCAGTAGATTCTTTAGATCTCTGGCATTAGTTGCTTCACGTACAAAGATATACATTCCCAAGCGTAACTTCTCTTGCATCTCTGCTACATTGGTGCATTCATGATCAGAACTAATCCCAGTCGCCACATACGCCACCAGCTCCTGCCCACTCAAGCCCGGCGCGTGACCATCACAGATTGCATTGGCAAAACCACGCAGCTTATTGAGTACCTCTTCATCCCCATAAACCACCCCGGGGAAGTTCATCATCTCACCTAAACCCAGTACCCAACGGTCGTGTAGCTGTGGTGTAATATCATACCAGCGCAAATAAGCTCCCGCCGTCTCCATCTCGGTTGCTGGCACACAGGAAGGCATCATCACATAGACCGAGAGCGGATTATATTTAGCATTATCGAACATAAAGCGAATCCCATCCAGACCCAAGACATTCGCAATCTCATGTGGGTCAATGATCGCGGTCGTCGTTCCTCTAGGTACCACCGCTTTAGCAAACTCATGCGGCGGCACCATCGAGCTCTCAATATGCACATGAGCATCAATAAAGCCTGGTGCAATATACTTACCCTCCAGATCAATCTCTTCCAGCGCCGAATATCCCGAGCCAATCCCAACAATCCGACCTCCGGCTACTGCCACCTCAGCAGGATAGATCTCACCACTATAGACATTGACAAGCTGACCGTTTTTCAACAAGATCTCGGCTGGTTCGTTCCCACGGGCATAGCGAATCATCTGACCAAGCTCCATCAAACTCACTCCTAACTTTTGGGAATGCTCTTTTTGAGCTTATTTATATTATAATCTATTTACGAGTTGTATGAAGAACGTTTTTTGACGGATGATTTAATTTTTTATTCAGAGATTATTTCGTCTATTTTCAATGTGATTCCCAGGTATCAACCCCGATCGCCAACTTAAAAAGATCATCGTTTGGTGTCGCAGTATCATTTCCCTGCTCAGTATAGAAATGCACTGGATTATCTTTCATTTTTTCAGCTTGATAATCCCAGTTTGATTGAGACTTAATCTGCTCATTAGTTGCAGCGGCACCAATAAAATGACCTGAGCCATCTGTAATTTCAGTTGCTAGAGACATCGTATACCAGTAAAATGCATAACAATGTTGATCAGTTGAATCAAGCTTTGAAATAAAACTAGGGCAAAGATTAGTAAAGCAGACCATCTTACGCATCTCTAAGTTCTCATCCGCAATCAAACCACCCAGAAAAGATGATTTATACTGTTCTACTATTAACCCATCTCTTCTCAGCATCGTTTGCATATAGTCGCAACAGACTTCGCCAATCCATCTTCCACCTACACATGCTTCCTTACCTTTGCCCCAGAATGGATCTAACAAGACCAACCGTTGTGGCATGTAACTGCGAGGAATTACTTTAGCTGCAATTTGATCACTAATTTTTTTGGCTAAAGTAGTCGCCAGCTGATTTCCTAACGAATGACCTAACAAACGAATCTCCTTTTGATAACCCGCAAAGACTTGTTGATAGTTTTCATAAACTAATTCAGTCATATTTTTATTATTCTTATTATAAATTCGGTAGGAAACTCTTAAGCCATTGCGATAAGCATAACGCATATCTCGACGATTATTATCTGATTGATAAAGTTTAGCTTGTGCATTCTTCACTTCAATCTCGTCTGCAAATTGACTCCAATAAAAAATTGCTACATTCCAGCCGGCATTCCGCCAAGTCTCAATGGTATTGATTTGTTTTAAATATTTAGTATTAAAGAAGAAACAGTTCTCAAGTCTATAATCCATAAAAACAGCAGCTGGTTGCCAACCATGAATCCAAAGTACAGTTGGTTTAGTCTGATCAAAATAGCTATTCACACGTCCTGAAACCCATTTTTCCATTTCACCAGCTGAACCTAGAAAATAAATTCCATAATCGAGATCAGTCGTAACAAAATTCCATTTAATCGGCTTTAATAATTCCTGATCAAGATCTTTAATTTTTCGGCAATCAAACTCCACACGATATTTCGTATTAGGACGTAAACCAAGATAATCAATGGAATTAGTAGCCATTTGAAACTGAAACTTTGGTTTAATGGTCAATTTACGAGAACTCGTCTCATAGTTAAGACTAATTGGAACTATTGCTTTATCACTTATTCGTATTAGTTTAATATTATCTCTATTCAAGGTATCTACTTCCATATCTTCACTAAAGGTACAAGTAATCCAATCAGAAAGTGCTATTTTTTTAGCATTAGGTTCTGGATATTTTGATAAAATTTCTGGTAAGAATCCTTTAGTATGAGTTAGTTGATGTTCTTTTTCGCTTGCGCTCATCCCTTCTCCAACATTTCCCAGAACTACTATGACATTTAGCAAAAAAACAGCTAAGACTAAATGTTTTTTCACTATTATTCCCCCTCTCTAGACTGAAATAGGCGGCTATTTTAGAAAGTATATATGATTGATATGAAAAACATTTATCAATTTATCGCGAAAAATTAAATTTTACCCCAACTTAAATTGATTCTACTCCATCTACTACTTTAAAAAGATCATCATTAGGAGTAGCCGTCATACTACCTTGAACTTGATAAAAATGTTTCAAGCTTGTTTTGGGCTTACCCGCTTGATAATCCCAGTTTGATTGGGACTTAATCTCTTCATTAGTTGCTGCCGCACCAAGATAATGCCCTTCTTGATTACCAATTTTCTTCGCCAATGACATAGTGTACCATTGATAAGCATAGAAATGATGATCATCTACTGATAAAAGTTCATCTTCTCTAAAAGTTACCATTTTAGGGATAAAATCTGCTACAATTCGTGTAAAACAGACTAGCTTGCGCAGTTCAAGATTTTTATCTCCAACCACACCTCCTAAGATTGATGATTTATACTCTTCCACGATTAATCCATGACGTTGAATCATTGTTCTGAGATAATCGCAACAAACTTCACCAACATTTCGACGATTAACATACTTTTCAGCAGTCTTGCTCCAAAAAGGATCCAGCAATACCAGCCGTTGTGGCATATAGCTGCTATCAATCTCATTCGCAGTAATTTTATCACTAATTGTTTTACTTAAAAGAGTTGCCAATTGATTACCCAGCGAATGACCTAAAATCCGAATCTCCTGTTTATATCCTGCAAACGTTTCATAATATTCTTGATAGGCTAATTCACTCATATTCTTTAGATTGCTATCATAATTTTTATATTTTAATTTTACTTGATAATTCAAATTTGTGCGACGAGAAAACTCAGCATAAGCATAATGCATATTTTTAAAACCATTTTTAACTTGATATAATTTCGCCTGAGCATCTCTAACTCTTGGCTCATCTGCAAATTGTGACCAATAATAAACAGCCACATTCCAGCCAGCCTCGCGCCAAATCTGAATTGTATTTTGTTGATCTATATATTTTGTATTTATGAAAAAGGCATTATCTGGCTTATAATTTTTTATAGTGGTACCTTTCTGCCAACCAGGTATATAAATTACAGTTGGCTTCGTCTGATCAAAATATGAATTCACTCGCCCTGAAACCCATTTTTCCATTTCTCCTTGTGAACCAAGAAAATAAATTCCAAAATCAAGATCGTTGGTAGTAAAAGTCCAGGAATCAACTTTTAAGCACTCCCCATCTAAATCTTTAATCTTGGTACTGTCAAACTCTATAGAATATTGAGTATTAGGTTTTAATCCAACACAAATAATATCGTTTTTTATCATTTGTAACTGAAATTTAGGTTTTAAGGTTAATTTACGCAAATTCTGATGATAACTGATTTCAACCGGAATTGTTCTCTTATCACTTAGCTGTACTAACTTAATTGTCTCCGAATTCAAGGTATCTACTTCCATATCTTCACTAAAGGTACAAGTAATCCAATCAGAAACTGCTATTTTTTTGGCATTAGCTTCCGGATATTGTTGTATGATCGTGGGAAATATTTCTGAAATATGAGATTTATT
>JBFYZC010000429.1:0-4657 GCA_041309705.1 Bacillota bacterium
ATGAAGCCGTTGGTAATGGTGGGAATCCTGCTAAAAGAGGTACTCCAGGAGGCGGAAGTGGCGGGGCGATCTATAATGACGGAAATACCATGACCTTATCAATCTATGGGACATTAATCGAAAACAATAAAGTAAACACTCATGGTTCTGCGATCTTTTTTGTTACGAATGACCATTCGGGAAATATCCAGATTAAAGATTCAGTAATTCATAATAATTTGGGTGGTTGGTGGTATCAAGTTAACATTTGAATCTCAATTCATAGTGATACTAAAATAGTGTGTGATAACTCAATTATTAAATGATTTCATTAGTTATGATAACCCTTTATCTGATTAAAGCAAAGGGTTTTCTATATTTTCCCAAAGTATGAAAGAGATAATTTCATTAAAATTTTCTGTGAGAAAGGAATGGTTGTAAAAAATGTTTAAAAATCTCAAATACTTTATTTTGTTTATTTTCCCACTAATTTTTTTATCAAATTGCTCCATGCATAAGGAACCAATCTCGAGCCAAAAAAATGAACGTTTTGGCGTAATGACACATTTTGCGCAAGGTCCTTCAGACGGTTGGCCAGTTTCGTTAATTGATGAACTTAATAGTGGTTCGTTGAGGTATGTTCGAGATGAGATTCCTTGGGCAGGAATTGAAGAAGAAAAAGGAAGTTTTTCGTTTCCAGCAGAGTATGATGCTTACATGGCAAAACTGAATGAATACAAGATCTCACCATTCATTGTATTGGCATTTGCTAATGAAAATTACGATCAAGGACAAACTCCTCATTCAGAAGAAGGTCTAGCAGGGTATGCGCGGTATTGCCGCGAAGTCTTGGCTCATTATGGTACTCAGATCCGTGAGGTAGAGATTTGGAATGAGTATAACGGGGGATTTTGTACAGGGCCAGCGGCACAAGCAAAAGAAGAAAACTATCTTAAAATGCTGAAGGCTGCATATACAAGTATTAAAGCAAATCGTCCAGATGTGACAGTTGTTGGTGGTGCTACTGCTGGTGTACCTCTAATTTATTGGGAAAAGCTGTTAGCTAATGGTGCTGCTAAATATATGGATGCTTTATCAATTCATCCATATCGATTTGAGATGCCGCCAGAAGGAATACAAAATGAAGTAACTAGTTTACGTGAATTGGTTAAAAAATACAATGGCGGAAAAGAAAAACCGATCTGGGTGAGCGAGATTGGTTGGGGAGCAAGTAATAATGAAGTTACTGGTTCGTTGTCGATCACTGAAGAGATTCAGGCGAAATTTCTCACGCGTGTATATGCGTTATTGTTATCAGCTAAGGTGGAACGAGTTTATTGGTATCTACTACATGATTATCAAGAATTTGAAATGGGTTTGCTTAAAAGAGATAGTGCTCCAAGAAAATCCTATTTTGCCTTGAAAACATTGCAAAAAGAGCTTCAAGGGATGCGCTTTATCAAACGTGAGGCAAGTGAAGACGATCTATATTCGATGTTATTTGCAGACAGCTCGGGTAAAGAAGTAAGAATTCTGTGGACGATCTCTCCAACTTCCAAACATTATAATTTAAAAACATCTGATGGTGTGGTAGATATGATTGGAAATTCCGTTGATCTATCCAACGGAATTGATCTAACAGATGAACCTCTTTATATACGAGGTAAAGTTAGCGGACTTATTTTTGATGGAGATTTTAATACTTCATTAATTACTGACTCAGAGTTAGATTTTTCAAAAACTCAGGGTAAAAATGGATGGTTTTATGGTTTTTACGAGGAAGGTGCTTTTAAACTTATGACAGAGTTTGACACCACTGAAAAAGTCCAATGGAATGCTCCATATCCATACTTGTTAATTGCTCCTGCAGAACAACATCCCTCATTACAAGAAGATAAGCCTATGTCATCGGTTAGGCGCTGGGTAAGTTCATTTGACGGCAAAGTTGAGATCCGAGCAGAGTTTTACCATGGCTCAGAAGGTGATGGGGTTGGGGTGAGTGTGTGTGTGGATGGACAAAAGTTTTTTCGAGAGTTGATTGGTAAGCAAAATAATCTTTCCAAAACATTTATCACAACCCAAGTAGTGAAAAAAGGAACGACGCTTGATTTCGTGGTAGATCCTGGTGATAATTCCAATATGGAATACGATGGCACTACGATGAAAATACGGATCCATCGTGTTCAATAAGTAAATTTATATCCGTAAATCTTATTAATTAAGGCAGCTTTTTGGGAAGCTGCCTTTTCTTGTAGTGCTTTGATTTTTTTGATTATTCTCTTTAAAAAAGAGTTAATCACAGAGAATGGATTTTTAGTTACTGCTTCGAATAATATGTTATAATATAATCAAACGATCATTACAAATTGGAGTGGGCGAAATGTCGATGCAATTTAATCATCTACTGGAAAAAGAAGTATCTGAAATTATTGAAGGCTATTTAAATTAAAAATAAAATCATCCTTTAGCAGATGTTATGATAGAACTTACAACGTTCAAGACTATTACTATTTTTCGAAGTCTTCATCATCAAAGTTTTCGTCATCAAATATGTTATAAAAAACTTCAGCAACTTCATCATATTCTTCTTCGCTTTCAATATTACTTATATTTATTTCTTGATTATCTAATTCTTTAAAACGATATAAGAATACGTCTTCTTCATTTTCAGGCAATAAAGCGATATACTCATAATCTTTCAGATTGAATATAGCAATTATTTCACATTCAACATCTTTTCCATCTTCCATTGTCAAAGTAATTCTATGATGATGGTCATGTCCGCAATCACAACCATCTGTATGATCATGAGAACAATCACAGCTAGGGTCGCAGTTGTAATTTTGGTCTTTTTTATGTGTATGACTCATTATATACCTCTTTTTTATAATAAAATATAAACAATTTTAACATTCAATCATATAAAATGCAAGTTGATTTTGATAATATGTGGATAGGTTGTACTTATCTATATATTTTCTGGAAAATCTAATTCATTTTACCTTCGTGAAAAATCCTTAGTACGCTTTTAATACTTTCTAAAAGAGCTGATTTATTTTATCATCGTGAAAAATCCTTAGTGCTTTGGATATTTTCACTCATTAAAATAAAAGATCTTTATTGGAATAACACTTAAATCAAGGAACTCGGTTTATATTATCAATCTCAATGAAACTTTAATTACTACGGTTGAATAGAAGTATCAAGTAAAATTGGAGTGAGCGAGATGTCAGAAGCTGCGGTGGTCGAAAAAACTAATGAATTACGCACCCGCAAGAGTTTAGCTGATGATCTGATTAAACTTGGTTTAAAGAAAGGCTCGATTGTTATCGTGCATTCTTCATTAAGTGAACTTGGCTGGGTCTGTGGTGGCGCAGTGGCAGTGATTCAAGCTCTGATGGATGTAGTGACTGATGAAGGAACTCTGGTGATGCCAGCGCATTCAGGTGACTACTCTGATCCTTGTTATTGGCAAAATCCACCTGTGCCAGAAGAATGGTGGGCATTAATCAGAGAGAACATGCCTGCCTATGAACCAGAGTTTGCCGCGACTCGCGGGATCGGAATTATTCCAGAGACTTTTCGGAAATTTCCCGGAGTGCTACGAAGTTCTCATCCAGTCCTGTCTTTCTCAGCCTGGGGTAGAGAGGCGGCAGTGATTACGCTGAATCATTCCTTGGACAATGCTTTGGGGGAGGAATCACCTTTGGCAAAGCTTTATGCTTTAAATGGCGAAGTCTTGCTCCTCGGGGCAGATTATGATAGTAATACCTCGTTTCATCTCGCCGAATATCGCGCTCCAGATAGTAAACCATTTTATGCCGGTACAGCAATTATCAAAAATGGCACGCGAGTCTGGCAGAATTATCTGGATATTCAGTTTGATTCGGATTGCTTCATACAGATTGGAATGGATTTTGAAAAGGAGTTTCATGTTATTACTAGTAAAGTAGGCTCAGCCGAGACCAAATATTTTAAGCAACGAGACGCGGTAGATTTTGCTACCAGATGGCTTACTGCGAAACGCAAATTGATGAATGAGGGTGTAATTAATGACAAACAATTTAGTTAAACTACGTTTTACTCAAAATACCGAGTTGGAAACTATTTTGAAAATCGAAAGTGATCCTGAGCATGCTCCTGATGTGGGTGCTTGGTCACATGAGGAACATGAAGCTGCATTGCATAATCAAGATCTGCTACATCTGGTGATTGAGAATAAAGATAAAAAGCTAGTTGGTTATGCTATTTTAGCAGGAGTACTCAACGATCATTATAGTCTGGAATTAAAGCGAATTGTAATTACTGAGAAGGGCAAAGGTTATGGAAAAGCTGCTCTGGCTGCAATCAAAGAATTAGCATTTGAGAAGCTTGAAATGCATCGTTTGTGGCTTGATGTTCGTGAGAAAAATCTACGTGCCCAACACGTTTACGAGCAAGCTGGCTTTAAGAAAGAAGGGCTCTTGCGTGAGTGTATTTATTATCAAGCAGAATTCGAGTCGCTAATCGTCATGTCGATTTTGTCAAGTGAGTATCAGAAGTAACGGAGGTTGATTACAGTTGAATTAAATTTATAAAATCATATAAAAGTATTCCTATTTTTATAAGTTAATAATTAAAGAAAGGGCAAGAAAGAAAAGTCTATCTGACTGCAAACGATTAGTAAAGTTGCTAATTT
>JBFYZC010000430.1:0-10950 GCA_041309705.1 Bacillota bacterium
GCGAAGTATCTGGGTGCATTAGCCGAGATTGAACCATGGGAGAAGTTAATGGTTATCCCAGCGCAGCAAAGACCATTAACGGTTTGGCTGGAAAAACAGCGCAGTTTGGGGAATGATTGTCAATGGATGTTGAAGTGGCTGCAGGGGACACCAATCTGGCATGAAAGTTGTTTTGAATGAAGGAAAAGGCGCTCGAAATGAGCGTTTTTTATTAGTAAAGCAGAATAAGAAGTAAACAAATTTTTAATTTGCAGGAATGCATAGAAAAATGTAGAATTGATTATCATTAATTAAGACGGAGTTCTTGGTAAAATTTAAAATAAACTTCCAGAAATTGAAAGGATTCTTATGTCTCCACATTATACTTCAGGAAAATTAATTAAAGCAAGATTAGCTAAACATAATTATGCACCGCGCAAAAGTCTCGGTCAGAATTTTTTAATTGATGAGAATACCTTGCGCAAAATTGCCGCTCAAGGTGAACTAAGCTCAGATGATCTGGTCTTAGAGATTGGTCCTGGTCTAGGGGCATTAACTACTTTTTTAACTGCAGCAGCCGGACAAGTCGTGGCAGTGGAATATGACCGTGGATTGGTGCAAATTTTAGAACAAGATTTTTCCGCGACGGAAAATTTATTCTTAATTAATCAGGATATTCTTCAGGTAAATCTGCCTGAGTTACTACTACCTTGGCATGAAAAAGGTTATCGTTATAAAGTAATTGCTAATTTGCCATATTACATTACTACTCCAGTAATCTTTAAATTATTGGAATCACAACTACCTTGGTCATGTTTGGTCTTTCTGGTACAAAAAGAGGTCGCAGAACGGATTACTGCAAGACCAAATAGTAAAGAATATGGTGCTTTGACGGTGATGTTAAATTTCTTTGGTCAAACTGAGATTGCTGGAATTGTTCCGAAAACAGTTTTTTATCCCGCCCCCCAAGTGGATTCGGCGATTGTCCGAATTACTCCTACTTTAAAAGGTGAGGATTGGCAGCTTTATCCCTATTTACACCAGGTGGTGCAGGCCGCCTTTGGACAAAGGCGTAAAACAATTGCTAATGCTTTGAGCCCCTTGGTAGAATCTTTTGGTAGTCGCGCGGAGATGTTGACTTGTTTTGATGAATTAGGAATTGATCCGATGCGGCGCGGTGAGACTTTAACGGGAGCAGAATTTCTGGCTTTAGCCCGTAAGCTGTCTCGATGATAAATAGGTAAAACTGACCTTTTGGTGGGCTGGAACAACTTTCGTAAAGAAGGTGTAGCCATGATTTTTATTAGTCCTACCAAAGGTCGCCTGAGTTTTGAACAAGTTTTTCTTGATATGATTGAGTACATTGAGCAGAATCGTCAGTCGAAATTCCGTATAATTGTTGGTACTGATTCCCATTTGCGGGATGAGGTCTGTTATGTGACAGCAATTATTCTGCTTCATGAAGGTAAAGGCGGACGCTTTTACTATGCCAGAGAACGTGAGAAGACTAAACTGACTTTGAAACAGCGAATTTTTTATGAAACTTCACGTAGTCTCGTGGTAGCAGCCAAATTAGCCGAAAAATTATCCGAAAATGGCTGGGCTGATTTTGATATTGAGATTCATCTGGATGTGGGCGAACAGGGAAAAACGAAAGAGATTATTCGTGAAGTGATTGGCATGGTAACTGGAAGTGGTTTTGATGCACGGATTAAGCCAGATTCTTATGGTGCTTCCAAAGTTGCTGATAAGTACACCAAGTAGCTAAATAATTTCCAAAAGATCTATATTTTCTGAAAGATCTATTTCATTTTACCTTCGTGAAAAATCCTTAGTAGAGACAGGTTACGACCTGTCTCTACTAAGGATTCATGATAAAATAAGAGATCTTTATTGGAAATATATAAAATGCTGCTTGAAGAAGGTTGATCAATTCAAGTGTAATTGTAACATTATTTTAATATTAGTTTTGTTCTAAATAAAAATCAGGATTATTCTCGAAAAATGGTTGACAAGTGCTTGATTTATCAAGTATAATAATAGACTTGACTTTATTGTGCAACTGAGATATAATAGGCTCACTGGTTGGCAAAGGAAGGTGTGCACAATGAAGGAAGTCGGAATTTTGGAACAGATTCGCGAGAACCTAGATTTATTTGTGGGTAAACCAATCCAGATCAAAGCCAATCGCGGTCGCAAAAGAGTGTTTGAAGTAGAAGGCATTCTGGAAAAGACTTATCCAAAAGTATTCGTGGTCAGTTTTAAAGAACGTCAGGTGGAACGAAGAATCTCCTATAGTTATGCAGATCTGTTAACTCATGCTGTTGAGTTAACGGATGGTCACATAAAAATCGGAGTGGCTAACGAGACCGCAGTTGTTTAAGATTAATGCTCGTCATGGGACGAGCTTGTTTTTTGTGTATAATTATTAGGTAAAATATTCGACGGTTGCTTGGGGGAAATATTTTTTAATCAAGTCAAGCATGTGATTTTTTAATTTTTGGTATTCTTCCTCAGGATAAAGATATTTTACTAGTCCATATTTACCAAATTTACGTCGGCGTTTGCTTTCATCCAGTTCCAAGCTGGTATTGGGGAATCGTTCCAAAATTACTTTTTTGGCACTCCCTGTAAAACGATGTGTAATCAGTTCGAAAGTGAGATTCTCAGGAGTCTTACCGAGATTTTTTGATAATTTTTGTAAAAGTTGCTCATAATCAGCTTGATAGTCATCATAAATAAATAAGGGAGCGATAATAAATCCTAACGGATAGCCGGCAGCGCTCATTTTTTGGGCGGCACTGATTCGTTCCTCGAAACTGGCAGTCTGATGTTCATAAAGATTAATGATTTTTGCGGTATTGAGACTGAAACGGAATTTGGTATGGGCTTGATGATTGAGTTTTAGCAATGGCTCAACATGGTCAAATTTAGTGACGGCTCGCAGTCGCCCCGCTTCAAGTTGACCAAAGAGAGTAATTGCTTTAGCTAAAGAACCAGTAAGATGCTCCACTGCCAAAGGATCGCTGGTGCTGGCAGCCTCGAAAGTAGTGATTTTGGGTTGATTATCTTGAATTACTGCTTTGATTTTATCAAATATTTCTTCAAGATTTACATAAATACGTAAATAAGGTTTTTTGCCTAGATGAGTCTGTAAGTAGCAGTATTGACAGTTACCAGGGCAACTGGTCGCGAGTGAGAATTCAAAATCTGCTGATGGTTTACAACTTTCAAAGCGCAGATCTTTTTTTATTCCCACCACTAGGGTCTGTTTTCCCTCTAGATAGCTTTGAGTCGGATTGTTGCCAGGAATGCCGGTAATGCGATTATGAGAGCCAATGATTTTGATGGGAACATTAGTGCTCTTCATTTCGTTTAAGATTTTGATTCCTAGTGGATAATCAAGGGCTTTTTCTTCAATAAAGACTCTTTTTGGTTGAAATAAATTCATTTTTTGCTCCGCACAATACCAGTTTTTAAAGTAATGGTAAAATGCTTTTCCTCGCTTTCATAAGCTTTATTATGGTAATATTATCTCAAAATTTATGGAGGTCGATGAAGTGAAATTATGGCAAAAAAATGCGCTTCAAGTTTTAAACGGGATTAAAATGAGAGTAGATTTTCCAATGGCGGAGCTGACCACTTTTAAAATTGGTGGTTCGATTGATCTACTGGTAGAGCCGACGGAAATTGAGGAATTAGCGCGAGTGCTTGATTTTTGTAAAAATGAAGGCATAGACTGGTTTGTGATGGGATTGGGCTCCAATCTTCTGGTAAGCGATAAGGGGATTCGTGGGGTAGGAATCAAGCTGCAAGGTAGTTTTGCCGAATGGTCAGCTAATCAGGAAATCGTCACCGCAGGTGCTGGGGTAGTTTTGGGAGATCTCTCCAAAGGAACTGCCTGTTTGGGACTGGCGGGACTGGAGTTTGCCTGTGGGATTCCGGGTAGCGTCGGTGGAGCAGTATTTATGAATGCTGGTGCTTATGATGGTGAGATGGCAAATGTCTTAAGCAGGGTCGCGGCATATAGTCTCGAAACAGGTTTAGTCTGGTATGAGAAAACAGAGTTAGAACTGGGTTATCGCCACAGTCGCTTTCAAAATAGTCAGCAGATTATTGTCTGGGCAGAAATGAAACTACATCAAATTCAGGCTGAGACAGCAGAGGCAAAGATTGCAGAGCTTACCTGTCAAAGAGAGAGTAAACAACCACTGAAGATGCCAAGTGCGGGAAGTGTCTTTCGCAGACCCGAAGGTTATTTTGTTGGTCCGTTAATTGAACAGGCGGGACTGAAGGGCTTTCGAATTGGCGGTGCGCAAGTTTCGGAAAAACATGCCGGTTTTATTGTGAATGCTGGTGGTGCAACTGCTCAAGATGTGCTGGATCTAATTACCCACATTCAAAAAGTTATTCTTGAAAAAAATGGCGTACAATTAGTTCCGGAGATTCGAGTGGTCGGCGAAGAATAAATTTATTCATTTTGAGCTGCTCTTGGGCAGGATTTGCCAGTAATTCTGTTTAATATATAGTAGCATGATTTTTAGATATACTTTCTAAGAGATCTTTTATTGTAGAGTATATATATATTTTCCGATAAAGATCTTTTATTTTACTGAGTGAAAATATCCAGCGCATTAAGGATTTTTTGCGAAGGTAAAATGAATTAGATCTTTCGAAAAATATATAGCTGGAAAGGATAGAGGTCATCGAGATGAAAAAAAGTACTTTTTTATCTTTGAGTCTATTTTTATTGGTTAGTTCAAGTTTAGTGTGGGCGGAAGCTAATTCAGCGTCCTCTGTGGCTGTTTCGCAATTAATGGGTTCAGAAACCTGTCTGTTGCCAACTAACTATGATATTTGGTCGTGTGATTGGGCACCAGATGGTAAGGCGTTGATTTTTGCCGGAAAGATCAAGGGCGAAGATTCGACCAAAATTAAAATCTGGCAATGCTCACTAAATCCGGCAACTGAACCAACCATGTTAACCAATACAGATTATCTTTTTGATTACTCCCCGCGGTGGTCGACGGATGGGACAAGAGTAGTCATGTCGCGTCGTACTTATGGTAAGGACAAACTAAGCTCTTCTATCTGGATGAAAGAAGTAGCCTCCGGAGAAGGGAAACAGTTGACTAATGGACCAGTGGATCAAGATCCATTCTGGTCGCCCAAGGGAGGACAAATTGTCTTTAGTCGTATGCCTAATCCCTACAAAGGTAGTTTGGTAATTGCTAATTTGCAAGGCGAACAAACAGTTTTGGCAGAAAAGGATGGGGAGTTACTTCAATCACCCTGGTGGGGCAGTAACGGTTTAATCTATTTTACGAAATTTAATCCTCAATCCAAAAATGTTGCAGTTGCCGGTCAAAAATATCAGGTAATGCAGTTTGGCAAAGGTAGTATCTGGGCGATTGATCCGGAAAAAAAGCAGCAAGTACCAGTAGTTAACGATGAATATGATAATCGTTTACCAGCTTTGTCGCCGGATGGGACAAGACTTGCTTTTGTTTCAAACCGTCAAAGTTGTAAAGATGGACATGGCAAGTATGATCGAGGTAGTTTGTATATTAAGAATTTAACGAATAACGAGGTTACTTTTATTACTAATAAAGTTGGATTGAATGGAGGCTCGTTAAGTTGGGCACCAGATGGCAAAAGATTGGCATTTTTTACTTTTCGTTCAATTCGACCAGCGATTTGGGTTATTAATATCCCCTAATTAATCTTGAGGTGATTACTTTTGTTTCAACCAATTCAAGCGACAACGATTGTTCAACAGATTATTGATAAGATTACTCAATCACTAATTAAAGGGGAGTTGCAACCCGGTGACCGACTGCCACCAGAACCGGAATTAGCTCTAGAACTTGGTGTAAGTCGAACTTCGCTGCGCGAAGCTTTAAAAACCCTTTGTGGACTGGGAGTCTTAGTGGCTAAAAAACGTGGTGGTACTTTTGTTGCGACTTCAGTCTCGCAATCGATGCTTGACCCATTAGTTTTTAGTTTGATTATTGATAAAGGTTCAGGGGATGAATTGTTTGAGTTACGTGCTTTGCTGGAAATAAATGCGGTGGAGCTGGCAATCAAAAAAGCTACTGCAGAAGATTTAGCATTATTAGCATTGGAACTGGATAATTTCGAGCAAAATATTCCTACCGGTAATCTGGATCAATTAGCATTAATGGATTTGCAGTTTCATTTATTAATTTTACAATTTTCTAAGAATGGTCCTTTTATTAGAATTAATCAAATGATTATGAAACTTTTTTCACAACCGATTAATCGTGCTTTGCAAGAGCTAGGACCAGAAGTAGTACTGCAAAGCCATCGGCAGCTTTATGAGGTAATTGCCAAGCGTGATCTGGAAGGTGCTAAAGCACATATTTTGCGATCATTTGAGACTTTTCGACGCTTTTTGTAATTATTTTCAAGGCATGGAGGCAAATAATGCGCATGACGATTGATCGATTTGAAGGCGATTATGCCGTAGTAGTTTTAGCGGATCTGACCAAGGTGAATCTACCCAGATTATTGGTACCTAAGTCAGCTCGAGAAGGAGATTTTTTAGAAATTAGAATTGCTCAACAGGCAACTAAAGCAGAGCGGCAGAAAGTGGCTGAATTAATGGAAGATGTTTGGGGCGATTAATCCAAGGGAATTTACCTTGGATTTTTTTGTATTTTTGGAATACTTGAATCATTTACCCAAAAAGTGTATAATAAAAATCAAATTTATTATGTATGACATAAGTGTGGAGGAATAAAAATGAGCTTGAATATGTTAAATTATGAGAAAGAATATCAAAATTTCGAGTGGAATGTACCTGAAAATTATAATTTTGCTAAGGATGTAATTGATGCTTGGGCAGCGGATCGTACCAAATTGGCTTTGTTTTTGGTTGATGATCATGGTAATGAAGAAAAGTATACTTTTTGGGAGCTGAAGATGCACTCGAATAGTTGTGCTAATCTTTTGCAGGAAGTCGGATTGAAAAAAGGAGATGTGGTGCTGGTCTTGCTGCCGAGAATTGTCGAATGGTGGATTTCATTATTGGGAATAATGAAGATCGGAGCAATCTCAGCACCGGGAACGACCCAATTGACAGCACGTGATCTTAAATATCGAATTAATCTTTCCAAAGCCAAAGCAGTGATAGTTGATGCAGATAATGCAGAAAAAGTTGATTCGATCATCGCTGAATGTCCTAACTTAAAGCTTAAGCTGTTAGTGGGTGGAAATCGTCCAGGCTGGATAAGTTATGATGAAAAAATCAAATCAGCTTCACGTGATTTTACGCCAGCTAATCTTAAAAGTACAGATGGCGCTTTGATCTATTTTACTTCAGGAACAACTGGTTATCCAAAAATGGTCTATCATTCACAGGCATCATATCCATATGCACTCAAAGTTGTTGGTAAATATTGGTTGGATCTTAAACCAACTGATCTGCATTGCAATCTTTCTGATACTGGTTGGGCAAAAGCAGCTTGGAGCAATTTTTTTGGTCCGTGGCATATGGGAGCTGCAGTTTTGATTCATAAAGCAGTAGGTAAGTTTAATCCCGAACGCACTTTGGAAATTATTTTTAATTATGGCGCGACTACTTTGTGTGCTGCACCAACGGCATATCGACTTTTTGTACAGTTGGCTCTGGAAAAATATGACCTCAGTAATTTGCGTCATTGTGTTGCTGCGGGTGAACCTTTGAATCCAGAAGTAATTTCAATCTGGCGTGAAGCAACAGGAATTTATATTCGTGACGGATATGGTCAAACTGAAACAGTGCTTACCGTAGCAACTTTTCCTTGTTTGGAGATTAAACCAGGCTCAATGGGACGACCAACTCCTGGATTTCAGGTTAATGTGATTGATGAATCAGGAAATATCTTGCCGGATCATAGAGAAGGAGAGTTGGCAATTCGTGTTACGGAAAAGATGTTGGCAGGAATTTTTGTGGAATATTTAAATGATCAGGTGGGGACAGAGGAACGTTTTCAGAATGGCTGGTATTTAACCGGAGATCGCGCTTATCGTGACCCAGATGGATATTTTTGGTTTGTGGGACGAGCTGATGATGTAATTCTAAGTTCCGGATATCGAATCGGACCTTTTGAGGTGGAGAGTACCTTAATTGAGCATCCTGGAGTGATCGAGGCGGCAGTGGTTGCTAGTCCTGATGAAATGAGGGGCGAGATTGTCAAAGCATTTATAGTCCTGGCTGCGGATTATACTCCAAGTCAAGAATTGGCTAAAGAGCTGCAAGAATATGTGAAGAAAGTGACTGCGCCATATAAATATCCACGTGAAATTGAGTTTGTGAAAGAATTGCCCAAAACAATTTCGGGTAAGATTCGACGAATTGAATTGCGTGAGCGTGAACGGCAACTTAAGCTGAATTCTAACGGAATCTAACGAAAAAATAAAAGGATTTTAGAACCTTGAGAGCGAAGAATGTTTTAAAAGGTAGCTCTTGGGGGTAGTTTTTTGAAAATTTTAATTATACACACAAATGCTGGTGCAGGACATCGTCGTGCCGCTGAAGCAGTTTACGAAGCAGTTTTACAAGATTTTCATGAAATAGAGGTTAAGATAGTCGATACTTTAGAATATACAACCCCATTATTGAAAAAAGTGTATCCTGCCACTTATGTCATTTTGGTACGGTATTTCTCTTGGCTCTGGAAATTTTTTTATTACTACTGTAATTTTAAATTCATGGAAAAGTTTAATCACTGGTTGCGACATCAATTAATGTTAACTCAAAAAGGTAATTTTATGGAGTTGATTCAATCAGAAGCACCTGATTTGATCTTCACCACTCATTATTTACCAAATGATTATCTATCAATAATGAAAGCAAAAGGGCAGTTTGAGGGGTTTGTAGCTACCTGCTTGACTGATTATGAGCCACATCTGATGTGGAAAGATAGTGGAATTGACCGATATTTTGTGGCAAATGAAGCCATGCTTACTGAGATGAAGCGGCTGGATTTTCCTTTGGAAAAAGTAAAAATTTCCGGAATCCCGGTGCATAAAGAATTTACGATTGCTGAAGATAAAATTAAGTTGCGTGAGAAGCTAGGTCTGAAGCCTGATCAATTTACCATTTTACTAGCAAGTGGCGGGTTTGGCTTAGGTCCAGTCAAAGCATTAGCCAGAGAGATCACTAAGATTCAACAGCCAGTTCAAGTTTTAGTGGTCTGTGGGCATAATGTGGAGCTGAAGAAGCAAGTTGAGCAAGAGATTAAAGGGAGCATTCATAGTTTTCGGCTTTTTGAATTTGTTAAAAACATTCACGAACTGATGAGTGCCAGTGAACTCTTGATCTCAAAACCAGGTGGTCTCACCACTACCGAAGCGATGGCTAAAGGATTACCGATGCTGATTTATCAACCTATTCCGGGACAGGAGACTGCCAATTGTAAAATGCTGCTACAACATCAAGCGGCACTTGAGTTAAAAGAGATTGCTGACTTACCACAGATAGTGATGAAGCTACTTGATCACCCTGAGAAACTTCAAACACTGCAAGAGAATATGAAAGCACTGGGTCGTCCACAGGCAGCGTTGGAGATTGTAGCTGAAATGAAAAAAATTATGGAGATGAGGTAAGAAAATGGAGATGAACCAGTTGATCCAGCGATTAAATGAGCTATATCGTCAGTCTCAGACCAGAGCGTTGACTGAGATAGAATTGAGTGAACGCAATGGATTGCGCCAAGAGTATCTGGGAATGATCCGAAGTCAGGTGAAGGATTCGCTGGATCGGATTGAGATTGTTGATCCTGAGATGCAAGAGGGAACAAAAGAGCATGAACACGAGCATGAACACGAGCATGAACATTGCTGTGGTGATGGGAGCTGCGGGTGTGGCTCGGAGTGTAGTTGTCATGAGAAACATTGATTTTTGTAAAATTTTGTGATTAATGTAAAAAATAAAATATATGGTGTTTATTAAAATCCACAATTTATCTTGTGGATTTTTTGTGGTTTTATGGAAAAATTTACAACGTTTTTACAAAATTAGCAGGAACTTTTTGGGAGAATGTCAAAATATTATATCGGTTTTCAATTAAATTTTTAGGTGGTGTCGATATATGAGAAAATTTTTAACAATTAGACATTGGCAGTTGTTTTTAATTTTGGTAGTAATTCCTTTTATGATGAATTTTATTATTATTTTGCCTTCTGTTTTTAATTATAAAATTATGGTTGCTACATTGCCTCTTTTGATAATGATACCCATAAGTCTTTTTTTGACCTGGTTCTATGCTTTGGGAACAAACCTTCACAAGAAACTTCCTCAAACAATAACTATGAATTTAAAAAGATTTAAAGTTTTAATTTTCATTCCAATTCTATATATACTTGCACTGTTGTTGTTGATTGGTGTGTTATTAAATATTTCATCAGGCAACTTGTTGAATCCAATAATTTTTGTTCTGATATTTCCAGCACATTTTTTTTCTATGTTCTGTATTTTTTACTGTATATATTTTAATGCAAAAATATTAAAGACAGTAGAGTGGCAAAAACCAGTAACCTTTAGCGATTTTGCAGGAGAATTTTTTTTGATATGGTTTTTTCCAATTGGTATTTGGATTATTCAGCCAAGAATTAATAAATTATTTGAAATTACAGATGAGAACTCTGACGATGATGTGTTTGATAATAAATGAATTTGAAACTTTAAGTTTGTAACTTCAAAGCTATTAAATATAGACAAATAATACCTTAATAAAATCAACCTTCTGGTAATTGTCTAGCAATCGCCAGAAGGTCTTTGTTTTTTTATAGGGGAAATTTTGTGGGGATGCACAGCTGTGTGTCTCTACAAAATTTATTTGCACCAAATAGCAGAATAAGTTAAAATAGACCTAGGGGGTGCATCAATGACCACAATTAAAACATATGAAATCATGCAGCCGAAGATTGATGTCTGTTTCAAGATGATCTTTGGTGAGCAGAAAA
>JBFYZC010000431.1:0-6413 GCA_041309705.1 Bacillota bacterium
AGTTGATACTGATCAAAATGTCGTAGAATCAAATCTTGATAAAACTCTATCTCCAGTGGTCTGAGATCACCTCGCAACAGGCAGTCAGCTACCTCACCATAAATCATCTCTAAAATCTGCAAGCTCATCTCTAATGGTTGGGAAGTAAAAACTTGATAGGCTAATAATTGATTTAAGATACTCCGCTTGATACTCGCGAGACTTTCCAGATCAGCTACCACTCCGATCTCTCCGGTTATCGGGGGTAATTTTGTCTCCAGTTTACTCAGATCTGGCACTGGTAAAGGCAAGGTCTGCAATGAACTCTTCTCATCATCACTGATATTTCCGGTGTAATAAATCTTCTGACTGTTGGTATTATTAATCTGACTCAATTGTTTATTAAATAGGAACCAGCTCACAAAGGGTAGATTGAGCCGTTTGAAGAGTTCCAGCTCCTCTTGACTACCCAAAAAATGCACGACCAGATCAGGAGCGAACTCCTCCAGCAGTTTTAGCTGTTGATTCCGGGTGAATTTATAGTAAGGCGCACTCTCGCACTCTAGTTTACAATTATAACCAAGTCTCTCCAGATGCTGCTGCAACATTTTTGCATAATGATAAAGCAATTCACTATAGATACTGGTGACGATCAAAATTTTTTGCATCTGATTCTGGTGATAATACTGATAATAATTACTGACTGCCTCAAATTTCTGTTTGAAAAACTCTTCCCGGGCATTCCCAATCTCAATCAACAACTCTCTGGCTTCCACAAGTTCAGTTCCATAAAGGATATTAGGCAGTGGTGCCTTAACATCAAGTAAAATTGTCCCTAAATCTTCAGTTGTTGCACCCATAATCAAATGAAGATTATTCCATTTATGTAAAACTCGAAAATCAAACAATTGCATCAGTAACTGCCAGTTTTGCCGTTTCTTTTCATAAATAAAAATTGGCAAGGCTGCCATGCGTTGCTGATAAATCTTACTTTGCTCATCAGTTAAACATCCTGCCAGATACTCAAAGACTTCCAGATCCTCACTGTTATAAATCAGTAAAGTATCGCCTTCGGTAAGATTCAGTTCGACTTCCTCATTCTTCTCCTCGGTAATCGAGGCAACAAAGGTCTGTGATTCACAATCATAAACCAGTTGCTGACCTTGATAGTTACTAATTTTATATTGCAACTGGCGATACGGCTCCAGTGACAAGTGATGCAAACAGAAAAACTCGCGATTTAATTCATAACAAGTCTCATAAATGGTTTGATTCTGCACCAATAATCTTTGCAGACGTTTCTCCCATGAACCTTTAAGTCGCGTTAATTCACGATAAAGACGATAAGCCTCATGGTAAAGCTGCATCTTGGCAAGTGCCTCAATCCGAAAAATCTTACTCAAACTATAATCATTCAAACAATCAAGAAATTCAATCGCATAATTATTAACTGCCACATAATCATTCATCTGATAACTTAATTTGACCAAGCTGCGTTGACAATACTTCACCCGATAATTTTCAACTAAAGATTGCTTAAAAGCCTCAATTGCCTTAATATGATCACCATTACGCATGTAGAGTTTAGCAAGCAAAAAGAGCGCTCGCACATCCTGATAGCCGGTTTTGCACGCCTCCTCCATCATCTCCAGGCTTTTTTGAAAGTTCTTTCCTTTAAACAGCACCAAGCCATAGAGATAAAGATACTCCCCTCGAGTATCAAGTTGCTGCTCGTGATGCAATGCCCATTCCAATAAACGTCCGGTCTCACCCAGTTCAACCCGTCGTTTAATCTTTGCTTCCAATTCAGCACAGTTAATCTGCATTGCTTCTCTCCTGACTTTTTCTCCGTATAACTCTTATTTTTTTAATCGGAAGCTTTTTAAAAGAACTAAAGATCTATTCACTGGTAAGAAAAAAGACAGCCTGAAAACGTATATTTTACGTTTCAAGCTGTCGATTGGTGCTAAATTATAAATCTATTAAATGTTATTATCAAACGCGATTACCGTTCCACCTGCAGTTGAATAGTCAGTACTATGACTATACTCAATCGTTGAATTTTGATTAGCTTGTACGGCACGGAAGATTATTGGTTGATATGGATAACAGACTATATTGTAATTCAAGCCCATTTGTAATTCATTTGGTTGCAACCCATTCAGTTTAATTTTGTTGGTTAAATCAATTTCTGGTTTACGAATCGTAATTGAGGTGTAATTATAGCGTGGATCAGTTGTCCAACCAGTATTTGAGAGATAGAGGGTTGCCGTCCAGTCTTTAAATAACGTATTAAAGCCAATTCCGGTTACATTCTCAACATTTTTGGTACCTGGCACAACATTATTTACCAGATCTTTAAAGATATTTGTTTTACCCTTAAGATAGAACCGATCGTGGAGATACATACTGAAAAGACGTGCAGCAGCATAGTTTTTCAGATCGCCAGCCCACAAAGTCAACGAAATTGGATTGGCTAAATAATCACTAATCTCTTTCGGACGAGCATCTTTCTTCCCAGTACAGATAAAATCAGCCATCTCCGAGAGTGATTCATTCAACCAGGTAGCTTCAGAATATCCAGAGATATTCTTGGCAGCATGCACATCAAAGTTCACCATATGTTGAAACTCATGTGCCAGAGTTCCTTTGAGTACTTCCACCATATAATCAGTCTCGGGAACAGTTATCAGGAAGATATCATGATTATTAGAGTTATCACCTGGTTCCTTGTCTTCCGAGTTAAAATAACCTGCTACATAACCACCACCAACTACTTTTGGCAACGCCGCCATTAAAATATAGAGCTTTTCATCATCATCAGTATCAACTGTTTTACCAAAAACCTCGGTTACTTTATCATAAGCCACTTGATCAAAGTAATCAGCTAAGATTTTAAAATAATTCTCATTTACCACCACTGGCTTACCTTCGGCATCTTTGAGATCATTTTCAAAAAAGAGGTAACATTTTTCGCCCACAATCTTACAGGTTGCCTTGACATCCACTGGCTTATCTGCCGTTAAATCTTTATAGACCTTGAAATCAGAAATATCACCTACTGCGACTGGTGGCGCAGCTTTAAATTTATTATTAGTTGCTTTTAGTTTATAAGAAAAACCACTCTTTAGCATTTTTTCTTCATGTGCACGAAATCTCAGGTCAAATTTTCCTTGAGGGGTTTCCACAAAATTAGTTTGCGCCAGATCTACCTGCTTCAGCGAAGCTGCATTGCCGGTCGTATTAATCTTCAAACTCACTTTATACGCAGTTGGGGTACCATAATCCTCGACTCCATTCATACAAGCCGCGGTTAAAAGTAAGTTTGGCTTTTGTGAGAAGCTCCCTAAATCATTCTTACCAGGTAATAGCTCACTAATTACCAAACCATTTGCATTCTGGCTATTAACGTTAACATTGTTACTATCATTGTTAATATTACTGCTACTATTACTGCCTCCACAACCAACCACCGCTGCTGTCAAACTCAATAGTAATCCTAACCCAATAACAAATCGTTTCTGCTGCATTTAAATCTCCTCCAATAATTAAGTTATATATTTTCCGAAAGATCTATTTCATTTTATCATCGCAAAAAATCCTTAATACGCTGGATATTTTCACTCGTTAAAATGAAAGATCTTTACCGGAAAATATATAGTACTTTCATTTACCTCGTTGAACACTTTTGGTTGCTCTTTATTCACCTCCACAAAAAATTTTACTAAATTAAGGTACTTATTAGCCTTAATTATTTAAACAATTTAGATATTAAACAATAATTTATTTATTGTGGGTATTTATTAAGTATATGTAGTATTATAAGACAAATAAAATATTTTTACAATAATTTACTACCATATAATTATTTATTATTCTTTTTAAAAACTTTAACTTTATTTTAAAAACCAACCGTTTTAATTTAAAGAACAGAATAATTATAAGAAAATGGACATAAAAAAACTGGCAGACAATTATTCTCTGCCAGCATAAAAAGATTCAAAAATAATTCACTACCCTCTAATACCCGAAGATCTCCTCTAAAGTCAACTCGGTTACCTTACCATACTTCTCTAGTGCCTTGAAATTAATATCTTTTTTGTTCCCCAAAATCAGGATTGCATACTGTTTCCCCTGAATATGTTCCTTAAAGAATTGTTGCATCTGATCAAAATCAAACTCTTGCAACTTTTGATAGAGCTTCGGACGATAATCACTAGTAAGTCCCAGATCCTGCATTTGACAGTAATTCCAGAAGAGATTCTCCTTCGTGATCCGCTCGGACTCGAACTGTTTCAAGACTCCTTCTTTCGCCACCGCAAACTGCTGCCCTGCCTCGGGCATCTGCTGCAGGAGCTTGAGCATCGTCTGCAAAGCATCCTCCAGCTTGTCCGGCTGTGTTCCGATGAAATTATACAGATAACAGGATTCCGTTGGTTTATTGGGGGTAGTTAGAAAAGAAAAGGCAGTATAAGCAAGTCCCTTCGCCTCACGAATCTCCTGAAAAACTACCGAGGAAAGTCCTGCGCCATAAAACTCATTATAAAGTCTCAGCCCCGGCATTAGTTGTTCACTAAATTTTTCCGCCTTGTTCACCAAGAGGAGATTGGTCTGACTCATATCATAATTAACAAAATAGAGCGCCGGTTTCGTCTCCAGCTCCGGATAGTCTTTGATTGCTTGATAGTTCTGCATTACCTCAGGGAGTTGATGCTTGGCGAGAATTACCTCTTTGGCGGCGGCGAATTCTAACGGTCCATAATAAAAGACGCGGTGCTGATAGTTGGTAATCTCTTTAACCTTCGCAGTTAAACTCTCTGGTTTAATTGCTAGCAGTTCTTCCTGGGAGAGCTGATCAGTAAAGGGCGAATGCTTCCCATAGATTGCATACGAAAGCATTGCCTGCTGCAGAATTATATCTTGGTTCAACTTCGCATCATAGCGCGCTTTCAAGATGCGCTGCACCAGATTCTGATAAGCATTCTCATCTGCCTGGACTTCGTGAATTATATGCTCTAAGAGTACCACTGCTTTTTCATAAGATTCATTTAGTCCACTAATGTAAACATAGGAACGCTCCTGATCGACAAAAACACCAAATTTTAAGCCAAGTTTATAAAGTTCCTGCTTCAACTCTGCCGGAGAATACTTGGAAGTCCCTAGATAATCCAGATACTCAATCGCCAGTGCTAGACGCTGGTCCGACTTGCTCCCCAGATCAATCAGGTAATATAGTGAGAAGAGGGGGTTGGTCTGGTTTTTCAGATAGTTAAAGGTCACACCTTTTTTCAACTCAGTGGTCTGAATCTCTTTAGCAAAATCGGTAAAGACCGGTTGCAGTCTGGTTTCCGGTTGGGCGGCTAATTCCTTGGCAAACTGCGACGGCTCAGTACGGTTAATCTTAAGTGGTGTAATCGCAGGTTTCGCAATCTTCACCAGCTCTCTTGCTTCGCCTTGATGTTTATAAACCACTGCGTAATTATTCTTGAAATATTGCTTCGCAAACTTCATCAAATCTTTTTTAGTAACTTTGGCAAGTTCGGTTGAGAACTTCAGATGATCTGCCCATCTTGCACCACTAATAAAAGCCTCACTGAAATCATACGCCCGTTGATTACTATCCAGTTTACGCAGTTCGGTCAGGCGTAGATCATTCACAATTGCCGGGATCAGCCAGTCGGCAAACTCACCGGCTTTGAGCTTCTCAATCTCTTTAAGCAGCAATTCTTCTAATTCTTCCAGACTCTGACCTTGCTTGGGAACTGCCATCAAAATCAGTTTATTATAATCATTTAATCTTTCAGCGCTCGCATAAGCTCCCAAAACAGTCTGTGCCTGATTCAGATCGAGATCGATCAACCCAGCTTGTCCATTATAGAGAATTCGTGAGATTAGCTCCAAATACATGCTCTCACGGGCTTTACTCGGTAAACGATATGCCATCAAGAGCTGGCTGGTACTTGGTCCATAAATCTCCTTTTTTACCGGGGCTTTCAGTTCTTGCTCTTTCGGAGCTTTGTATTTAGGCAATTTCTGATTTGGCTTTAGCTTCCCAAAGGTCTGATCTAAGAGCTTAATCGTCTGCTCATAATTGAGATCGCCCGAGAGACAGATCGCCATATTATTCGGGACATAATAGGTCTGCCAGTATTTCTGGATATTCACCATCGATGGGTTCTTCAGATGCTCTGGTTTGCCGACAACCGAGATCCCATATTGATGCTTCGGAAAGAGCAGTTCATTCAGGAGAAAATACGCCCGAATCTGGTCGCGATCCTGATACATATTATACTCTTCATAGACCGTCTCCAGCTCAGTATGGAATAAACGCAAGACCAACTGACTGAAACGCTCATACTCTAGTCCAATCCATTTTTCCAGCGCCGTGGCAGGAATATCATTAATGTATTGGGTACGTTCATAATGAGTATTGG
>JBFYZC010000432.1:0-3847 GCA_041309705.1 Bacillota bacterium
AATCAATTTTTTTTGCTGGAGATTCTGGCGTGGCAACACTCCTTGCCGCAGCATTCTGTTTGGCTTCTCCATAAGCGATTAGTTGGTCACGTCGAGAAAAAGCATTCAATTCTCCAGTCATACCTGGTCCAGAAAGGCAACCGCCCGGACAGGCCATCAATTCTACTAAACGTGTAGCATGTTTGACTTCCGCAAAACGATCTAGAAACATAATTGATTCATCCAAACCATCAATTGAGACAATCTCGCGTGCTAACAGATCAGTACTTAACGAGGCTGATAAAGCGAGTCCACCTGGAGTAGCGAACGTATAAGCAGTAACTGCTCCGGGACCATCAAAACTACCCTCGGGTAATTCAGTTAAACTAATCCCCGCCTGCATCAACATAATTTTTAATTCTACAAAGGTGATTACTGCATCGATCTCAGCATCATCTGGAGCTAACTCACCTTTTTTAGCAATACATGGACCAATAAAAATCACTTTGGTTGCTTCACCATAACGTTCTTTTAAAATCTGACCATGGGCTGCCATTGGTGAGACTATTGGTGCTAAATTCGGTAATAATTCTGGATAGTACTTCTCAATTAAATTAACAATCGCCGGACAGCAACTAGTAATTAAGGCTTCCTCAGAATTTTCAACCGCCCGTAAATGTTCTTTGGCTACTAATTCTGCCCCTTCAGCAGTTTCTGAGACATAATCAAAACCCAACTTGCGTAAACCTGAAATTAATTTTGTAGAATTTTGAGGAAAAGCAGTCACAAATGAAGGTGCTAGACTGGCAACGGTGGTAAAGCCCGATTTTAAATAGGCTTTCGTAATCTCAATACCACTCTCAATTTTTTTAGCATTTTGCGGACAAACTGCGACACAACGTCCATCAGCGACACAGCGTTCCTCCACCACTTCAGCATGACCATCAGTAATACGGATTGCCTTAACAGGACAATTACGCACACATTTATAGCAATCACGACAACTGGCTTTAATCGTCGAAATTAAACTCATCCGTTGCTCTCCTTTACTGAAACTCAGGACTATTTTTGACAGAAATGTTCATTAAAAAAAGCCGCTGCGGTTGCTTTAGTCAAAGATGTATATATTTGACCCTCAATTGCTACACTGACCCCATCACGACATTCACCCAAACAGAAACATCCCTTTAATTCAACTGTTGTTTCCAGTTTATTTAGAGTTATCAGATGTTGAAATTCGGCAATCACATCATAAGCACCTTTGAGATGACATGAGCTCCCAACACAAACTGCAATTGACCTCATCTTCTCACCTTTTTAATTTCAAATTTTTCCAAAAAAAATTTATCTTAAATTAAGTTAAAAATGTTTGTTATTTTTTTCACAATCACATCCACATCTGTATTTTATCACAGAGAATAAGCTTTGACAATACAGCTTAACCGAATTTTAACCCTTTTGTAGTCTGTTGGAAACGGAAGGATTATTTTTACAAAATTTGCAATTTATACGCAAAAAAGAACCCAAGCGAGGCTGCTTAGGTTCTTGATTGGGAAGGAAGGTTGTGTGAAGGAGGATTATTGGGTATAAGGAATGGCGGTTGGCTTTTGGTTAAAATAGTAAATTGCTTCCATCATACCATATTTAAAATAATCATCATCAATATCAATTTTTTTGTAATTTTTGATCGAAATCGGATTAACATAGAAATCATAGTTTGATTTTTGAGTAAGTTCAGAAAGAAGTTCTTTAATTTGTTTATTGCTAATGATTAATTCTCCTTTTATTCCAACACTTTTTGAGTAATAATCTTTTTCATATTTTTCAGAGAAATTATGGTAAAATTGAATTTCAGTTGCTTCTACTAACTCTGGATTATTCCAAGTAACTTTTAAATCTTCACCACTTTTAATAGAATTTGGGAAATTGAAATTATTAAATGAAAAAACAGGAACCTTAATTGATTTTTCAAATCTCAGCTTATTCTTATCATTATTATTAATCTTTTTCATTGTAAATACATACTCATCAGCTTTATCAATCTTAGCTTCATAAGTTACATAATTATAAAATGTTTGGTTTCTTAATAACGTAGTGTTATTACAATAAAGCGTCTCGCCATCATTCAAATCAACTGATTTACCTATTTGATCTTTAATCAGTATTGTCACTACAGCATTAACTTTCGCTTCTCCCTCTTTTTGCGTAACCGTAAAAAACGGATATAACTCACCTTTGCGCACATCTGACGAACTAACCTTCTCACACCCACTCAACAATCCTATTCCTACGGTTAATAATAAAGCTACTTTTAAGAAAAGATTCTTCATTTGACATCCTCCATTAATAAGTTTTTTATCTTTCAACAAATATTCTTGTCTCTCGATATCATTAAATAGCATGACACTTTGATTAAAATTTACTTTAGATTATCTGCGAAGAATTTAAAGACTTGGTCGAAATAGCTTGAGATAACCCGATCAGTCTCGCGATAGATCTCATGTTTAGCTCCTGGGACAAACATTTTTTGACAATTCTTTGCTGCACTAGCGAATTTATCATATCCTTTAGCTTCAACCACAGTATCTAATTCTGCTTGAAAAATTAGAACTGGAATCTCTACCTTGGCAGCGTTACCTGCTTGAGTTAATTCATCCATTGCATCAAAAGCTTCTTTAATCCACAAATACGTGGCACCACCATTTTGCAACTCTGACTTAGCTAGCGTCTGATTGAAATAATAATCATAACGTGCTTTAGATTGTGTTGGAGAGTTTTCAAAATCAGGTTTTCCCGAGTAAGGTCCACAACCCGGGAGATAATCATTTTTCAATGATGATAAAGAATTAAGATTGGCAATCGCTTTAATTGCAAGCTCAGGATACTTTCCCGTATTAATATCCATCATTGGTGTGCTTAAAATGGCGGCTTGAAAATAATTCGAATATCTCTCTAAAAACAGAGCCCCGATTGCTCCACCCATCGAATGTGTATACAACAGATTGGTAGTACTTTCTTTGAGAACAATCTGATCCATAAAGGTTTTGAAGTCCTCAACATAGTAATCAAACTTCTCAATACTAATTTGAGTCTCATCAATCCCTAATCTGCCCGAACGTCCATGACCACGATGGTCAATGCCAAAAACGGAGTAACCTTGATTGATTAAATAATAGATTACCTCGCGATATTTAGTGATATTTTCACCTAGACCATGTGAGATCACTACTCCAGCTTTAGCATTTGATACGAGGTATTTCTCATAATAAATCTGAAGATTATTTTTACCAGTGAAGTAGCCTGACTGGCGTATCTTTTCAAGCTTTGTTTCAACTTCAGCCATGCTTTCAGCATAGTTTGCTTCACTGATGTAATTATACGGTGATGGTGGGTCATAAATTTCAATTGAAGTAGCCTTAACTTGAACTGGTTGCCAGAGTACAATTGCCATAATTAATGTAATTAGTGCACTTATTGCAATAAAACTCTTTAAAATAATTTTCTTTACCAAAGTGTTTTTCATCGAAACCATCCTTTGTTTTTGATTAGAGTATAGTCAAAAAAACTTTTACAAAGATATTAACTACTGATATTGTCATGACATCTATTAATATCATAGATAATCTAATTTTACTGCACTACCAAATTAGGTGATTTTAGATCATTAAGCCGTTTTACATCTCTCATTCTTCTAATTAAGCTCCTAGATGACCTATTTTCGTTAATTTTAAATTTTTTTATCAAAAAAGACACACCATTGTGTGTCTCTAAAGTGACTTCTTTTTATTCCATTCAATCAATGATGCTACAATTAATCCCATAAATCCTCCGTTACTCAAATAGATAATCATATTCCCCAAAGAAAAAT
>JBFYZC010000433.1:0-4941 GCA_041309705.1 Bacillota bacterium
GGAGGTGCAGTCTGGTTAGGCGATCCAGGACGAGCATATGCTAAACAGTTTTGTGAATTAACGGTTTTTGAAGCATGGCAGATTGGAAGTGAGCAGATTTTAACTAGTTACGAAGGAAAATCATTCCAGATTGATTTGTACCGTTTAGAATTTCCAGGGAACTGAGATAAATAGGCTACGTTATACCTTTTAGAGATTGGTTGAAGTAGATATTAACTTACCAATTTTTTAAGACCAGCCGTTTTTTAAAATTATGCTTATAAAAAGGGCATAATCTATAAATATTAATATTAATTAGTTAAATTAATTCGGCGATCTAGGAGGTATAGCTGGTGAATTTATTTCACTTCAATTCGCATGAACCAAAGTATCCTTATGTGTTTATCTCTGTACTATCGGGAATTGTTGGTGCTTTTTTAATTCTTTTGGCAGTTCGCTTTACCGGATTAGGAGCAGCATTATCTGTACCACCAGAAATGACTCCCATGCCTACTCCTGAAAAGATGAGAGCAGTTACAATTAATAATTATGAAAAAAATACGATTGAAGTTGTGGAACGTGTTAGTCCTTCGGTAGTGATGATCTCTACCAATACAGTGGTTGAAAATTTTGATTTTTTTACGGGACCAGAGTTGCGTAATGTGCAGAGCTTGGGTTCAGGAGTGATTTTTCGTAAAGATGGCTATATTTTAACCAATAATCATGTGGTTAACAGTGAGAGTGGTAACCCGACACGAATCAATGTAGTACTTTTTACGAAAAAATATCCGACTGGAAAAATCTATCAAGCCAAAATTGTAGGTGCGGATGCCCAGACTGACCTAGCAGTACTAAAAATTAGTAATCGTAATCTACCGACTTTGGATTGGGGTAATTCTGATGAGGTAAGAGCAGGGCAAACGGCAATTGCGATTGGTAATCCACTCTCGGCAGATTTAAAAACCACCGTGACCCTAGGGGTAATTAGTTCCAAAATGCGTAATTTAAAGGATGAAACCGGAATAATGCGCAATATGCTCCAGACCGATGCCTCAATTAATCCTGGTAATTCGGGGGGGCCGTTGCTTGATTCCAATGGTCAGGTGATTGGGATTAATACCGCGGTAATTGCCAACTCACAAGGAATTGGTTTTGCGATTCCGAGTAATACTGCTAAAATTATTGCGGAACAATTAATTGCTAAAGGTTATGTGGCGCGACCTGGTTTGGGAATTAGCTATTTCTATTTTAACTCGGATAATGTAGGAGTTTTGGAAGAACGAATTGGTCGTGATTTACCTGTAACTAATGGTTTGCTGATTGCGCAAGTACTCAAAAATACTCCTGCTGAAAAAGCAGGGCTGCAACCAGGAGACATTATTACTAAAATTAATGGTAAAAGAGTTAATGACATGAATTTATTACAGAAAATTATCTCAGAGAGTCCGATTGGCTCAAAGGTGAAATTGGACTTCTATCGTCGTTACAAACTAAAGAAAATCGAGGTCGAAATTGGTGAATTGAAAAGTCAGTAAAAATAATTATTTTTAAAATATGAAAAATTAGACGGAGAGTGTCGATGATTGCCAAGACATTTTTCGTCTTTTTTATGAAATTTATTGGGGGTAAATTATGCAAATCAGAGTTATTGTGGTAGGAAAATTAAAAGAAGCTTATTGGTTAGCCGCACAAGCGGAGTATCTGAAACGTTTGAAGCCATATGTGAAAATGGAGTTAATCGAGATAGCAGACTTACCATGTGCCGAAGGAGCGAGTAGTAGCTTGGAAGAGCAAGTGCGCGAGAAAGAATCCGCTCTAATTAAGAATTATCTGAAACCACGTGAAATTTTGGTGACCTTGGATCGCGGTGGACGTGAAATGTCCTCATTGGAACTGGCGAGATATTTTGAGGAACGAGAACAGGATACTACATCATTGGTGATGGTAATTGGGGGCTCATTGGGGCTCAGTCAGGAACTATTACGAGAGGCTCATTTAAATTTGAGTTTTTCAAAATTAACCTTTCCACATCAATTATTTCGAGTCGTACTACTCGAACAGCTCTATCGGGTTTATAAGATTAATCGTCATGAACCATATCATAAGTGATGTGATGAATCTCCACAAAATCTCTATAAGTTTACCGTAAAATCTACATAATCTTTTTGTAGAATAAAGATGTTCAAAAAATATTGTGGTTTGTAAAAGATGGAGGTAATGGAGATGAAATTTTTTTCAAATCAAGTTAGTATGAAGGTTTTGCTGGTCTCGGTGCTGAGTGTGTCTTTAGGGAGTAGTCTTTTGGTAGGAGGTTTTCTAAGCTGGAATTTTTCTCAGCAGCTACAAAAGCGGACGACTTCGTTAGAAAAAGGTAGTCTGACGAGTCAATTAAATACTCAAGGAATCAATACCGTAAAGGTTAATACTATGAGCAGTAATTCTTCTGCCATTACGAAGATTGCTAATCAAGTTGGTCCAGCAATTGTGGGGATTAGGACTACGCTGGTAAATAATGAGCAGTTTTGGGGGAGACAGGCAGCTAACTCGAAATCCGAAGGCTCGGGAATTATTATTAGTAAAGATGGCTATATCATGACTAATTATCATGTGGTCGAAGCAGCCAATCCGAAGAATAATCTGAATTATCCAGTCGCGGTAGAGGTTTTTCTGCCTGATAAAAGACAGGCGAAAGCCAAATTTGTGGGTGGTGATGCTTTGAACGATTTAGCAGTGCTCAAAATTGAGCTCAAAGATTTACCAGTAGCAGCATTGGGTGATTCCAGTCAAATGCAAGTGGGTGATCTCGCAGTAGCGATTGGAAATCCGCTCGGAATGGAATTTATGGGCTCAGTCACCTCAGGAATTGTCAGTGCTTTGAATCGTACCGTAACCCTTGAAGATAAAACCCTCAGTTTAATTCAGACCGATGCCGCAATCAATCCAGGGAATAGTGGTGGTGCATTGGTGAATGCCGAAGGTCGGGTAATCGGGGTCAATACTGTCAAGATCGCCGAGTCTGGGGTAGAAGGTTTGGGTTTTGCGATTCCGATTAATACCGCGAAACCAATCGTTAATCAGTTAATTATGTATGGTTACGTCAAAGGGAGACCCTTGATTGGAATCTCCGGACAGGAGATTACTGCACCAGTAGCACAGTATTATCATCTGCCAGAGGGAATCTATGTCACCAGTGTTGCTACAGGAACAGGCGCAGAGAAGGCTGGGTTGCGTAAAGGAGATATTATTGTAAGTATGGCAAATCAAACTGTAAAAACCATGAGTGATCTAGATAAGATTAAGAAAGATTATCATGCGGGCGAGAGTGTGAACCTGGTGGTGCAACGTGGCGAAAAACAGCTGAAATTGAAGCTGAAGTTTTCGGAGGAGCAGTAGAGAGATAATTTGGGTGATTCAAGATGAATTTGAATAATAAATATTTTGAGCCTGGACTTCAATAGAGAAGTTCAGGCTTTTTTGAATGTGAAAAAATCGGGTTAAAAATGAGGCTGATATTCATCTTTCAAAATGCTCATAATCACACTATCATGGTAGCTTCCCTCCCGGTAAACCTCATCTCTAAAGAGTCCCTCTTTAATAAAACCTACTTTTTTATAACATTTTTGTGCTCCTAGATTCTCAGCATCAACGCGAAGCCAAATGCGATGAAGATTTAGACTCATGAAACCAAATCTCACGAGTAATTCAGTTGCTTCGGTGCCATATCCTTTACCCCACTCACTTTTTTCTCCAATAAAAATACCAAATTCAGCACTGCGATTACGCCAATCAATCTCTTTAAGTTGTGCTCCGCCGATATGATTATCTTCTTGAGTAAAGACTGCAAAATGTAACTCTCGATTAGTATTTTTGGAGACTTTTTGATACCATTCTTGCATTGCAGTCATGTTTATTGGATTGGTCGCTAAATTAGTAAAAAAATGAGTGATTTCGGGACTAGAAAGCCAAGTGACTCTTTTTTCCAGATCGCTGAGTTGAAGATCTCTTAAGAACAAATTTTTTCCTTGAAGAATCAAAGTTAATCACCACCAGTTTTAAAAATAAAAAATAGACTTTAATGGTTTGTTACAAATATTATATTAAAAAAAATCAAAAAACTGTTGGGCAATGAGCATACTTTCACTAATTTATGTTTTTAACATAAAAATTGAAACACTAATCATCATTAATTTCAATATAATAGCATTAAAATCATTAAGATATAATTTTTGAAGGAGAATCTTCAATGAATATATGTGTAATTGGAGTTGGATATGTCGGACTAACCACGAGTATTGGTCTGGCTAGTCTTGGCAATAGTGTTTATGCCATTGATCAGGATTTTGAGAAGATTAGTGAATTACGTCAGGGTAAATTACCTATTTATGAACCAGGAATGACTGAGATCTTTCGAGATAACCTTAAGAATGGTCGCTTGATTTTTTCGAACTCTTTAGCAGAGGGAATTCGTAATGCGACAATTGTTTATATTGCCGTAGGAACTCCGCCAAAAGAAGATGGTAGTGTGAATTTGAATCAGGTGGATCAAGTTGCGGAAGAGATTGGAAAGTATCTTGATGAATATAAATTAATTGTAGTTAAAAGCACTGTGCCAGTAGGAACTGGACGCAGAATCATTAGAACCATTGCTGCTCATCAAGCAGAGACAACTTTCGATCTAGTCTCTAATCCAGAATTTTTGCGTGAAGGTTCGGCTCTGGAAGATTTTTTTCATCCAGATCGAATTGTGATTGGAGGCGATTATCTTAGCGCAATTGGATTATTAGAATCATTATATCAAAAGTTAGATGCTCCAATTGTAACCACGACTTTAGAGACAGCAGAGATGATTAAGTATGCGGCAAATGCTTTTTTGGCAACCAAAATTTCATTTATTAATGAGATAGCTAATCTCTGCCAAAAATTAAAAGTAGAAATTGTTGATGTGGCAAAAGGAATTGGCTT
>JBFYZC010000434.1:0-3780 GCA_041309705.1 Bacillota bacterium
AATGATGCCAGTAGCGCAATAAATGAAAAATACTCTTCAATTGTTAATAGCAATTCATGTATATTAGTACTCAAAAGAAAAATTAATACCGGGGCACTAATCAGTGCGGTAATAATTGCACGATTCTTATTCTTCTCCCAAAAATGTGGTGCCGCCAAGGGCATAATCGCAATTAATAACAGTAAAACAATAAATGGCAGACAGATTAGATATTCAGTAAGATGCATCACTCAAATCACTCCTTTGTTTTGCTCATTCATTTTGCTCATTATAAACCAAAAGGGGTCGCCTCGGCAACCCCTTTTTTTAACACTGTTACTAATTTTTAAATTTTATTTTATTTAAAGAAAGCATTTAGCAGAATAAATGAAGCAAAGACCACCGAGACCATTGAGGTCAATTTGATCAAGATATTCAAGGATGGTCCAGAAGTATCTTTGAAAGGATCACCTACAGTATCACCAACAACTGCTGCTTTATGAGCATTGGATCCTTTACCGCCATGATTACCTTCTTCAATATACTTTTTAGCATTATCCCAGCTTCCGCCAGCATTTGCCATCATTACTGCCAAGACGAAACCAGTAACAGTAGTCCCGGCTAGTAATCCTGCCACACCACGCACTCCAACCAATAAACCAACGATAATTGGAGCAATAATTGCCGTGATCGAGGGCAACAACATCTCTTTTTGTGCAGCACGAGTACAGATATCTACGCAACGTGCATAGTCTGGCTTTGCTTTTCCTTCCATCAATCCTTTAATCTCTTTGAACTGACGGCGCACTTCAACCACAATACTTTGCGCAGCGCGACCCACGGCATTCATGGTCATCGAGCAGAAGAGGAAGGGCAGCATCCCACCGATCAGCAGACCAGTCAAGACTGCAGGATCAGTAATATCTAAATGCTGGTTAATCTCGCCTGCTTTTTGCAACCATTCCGGAATTGCCTGTCCTTGACTAGTCATCTCAGCAATTTTAACTTTACTGAGTGATTCCACCTTTTCGGTAAAGGACACAATCAAAGCAAGTGCCGTTAAAGCGGCTGACCCGATAGCAAAACCTTTACCAGTTGCTGCGGTAGTATTTCCCAGCGAATCTAACGCATCGGTACGTTCACGCACTTCTTTGCCCAGACCAGACATCTCTGCAATTCCACCTGCATTATCTGCGACTGGACCATAAGCATCAGTTGCTAAGGTAATTCCCAAAGTCGAGAGCATTCCCACCGCGGAGATTGCGATTCCATAGAGACCCATTCCAAAATCGCCACCACCAGCTGCATAGTAACTAATTAAGATCGCCACTGCCACTACAATTACAGGTAAAAATGTGGAGAGCATTCCGACCGCCAGACCACTAATAATAATGGTTGCCGGACCAGTAGTGGCGGTATCCGCTACCCCTTGAGTTGGCTTATACGTACCCGAGGTATAGTACTCGGTTAACAGACCAATCAAGACTCCACCAATCAATCCTGCTAAAACTGCATAATAGACCCCAATATGTTCAAAGCCCAATACATATCCGACTAACGGATAGGTAGTGATGGCAATAATAATCGCACTAGTAAAAACACCTTTACGTAATGCTTTGAGCAGTATTTTCTGTTCTGCTTTCTCCTCCGAGCGAACAAACCAGGTTCCAATAATTGAAGCTAATACGCCTAACACCGCCATGATCATCGGAATCATCACACCGCGTAAACCCAAGCCGGCTGCGACTGCCAAGGCTGAGGTGGCTACGATTGAACCAACGTATGATTCATAAAGGTCAGCACCCATTCCGGCTACATCACCGACGTTATCACCCACGTTATCTGCGATAACGGCAGGGTTACGTGGATCATCCTCAGGAATCCCAGCTTCAACTTTACCTACCAGATCAGCTCCCACGTCTGCTGCTTTAGTAAAAATTCCGCCACCAACTCTGGCAAAGAGTGCCATTGAGCTAGCGCCCATTCCAAAGTTCAACATAGTGGTGGTAATTACATCGATTGGAGCATTTACTCCATATTTCAAAATAATGAACCAGATACTCAAATCAAGTAGACCCAACCCTACTACAACCAGCCCCATCACTGCACCACTTTTAAAGGCGACTTGTAGTCCTTGGTTCAGACTCTTACTGGCTGCCCAAGCGGTTCGAGCATTTGATTTGGTCGCAGTCATCATCCCAAAAAATCCTGCTAGACCAGAGAAGAAACCACCCGTTAGAAAAGCCACTGGCACTACTTTTGGTAAATAACCCATGAAAGAAATAATTGTTAACAACACAAACATTACTGCAAAAAAGATTCCGACACCCTTGTACTGACGCTTTAAATAAGCCCGTGCACCTTCACTTACTGCTGCAGAAATTTCTTGCATCTTTTCAGTGCCTGGCTCTTGCTTACTTACATAAAGATAAAGATAAAAAGCATAAGCAAGCGCAATTAAAGATCCCAATGGAACTAGATAAAATAAGTACTCAACCAGCTGTTCTGTAAACACTACAAGCCCTCCTTCATAATTTGCATCAAATTTAAATACAATTTCTAACCCATTATATACTATCATAAATTACAAATATATTAAAGATATATTTCACATTGTTTACATGTGAAGTTTAAGTTAATCTTTCCAAGCTTGGTTTATACAATATTTGTAAAATTAAAAATTTACAAACTAATGATATTTAAAAACTAAAATCAATGTCAAATCAGTTAATGGAAATATGTTGCATTTTTTAAGTTCAAGATATATAACTACTACTGCATCAATTTGACTTTTTACCGATTCTCATGTATAATAACATATATCAATAAAACAATAAACGCACACACGGTTGGGCAACCAAACGGTTGTTTTCAAGAGATCTGCACTCTGGGGTGGGAGGCTTTAATTAAGCTTACCCACTTTTTTATTTTTAATCACAAAAACAATTGAAAGGAGGGTTGATAAATGAGTATGAACTTTGTAATTGGTACAATTGTGATAGTATTAATAATCTTTGCCTTCTTTTTTTATGCTGCCCACAAAGCGGATCAAGCAGTTGCCGAAAAGGCCAGATTAAATCAGAAAACAAAATAATAATTTGCGAGGTGAAAATGAGAGTAGGATTAATGGGTTTTGGAAAAACCGGTAAAGCGATTGCCGCTGTCCTTTTAAGAAGTAAAGATACCCGTTTAGAATGGGTCAATTATTAATTTTTCTTCTCAATGTGGAATAGATCGGACTCTTATCAAACTATATATTTTCCAAAAGATCTGGTTTATTTTATCATCGCGAAAAATCCTTAGTGCTAGCTATCCTTTCCAAAAGATCTAAGTTATTTTATCATCGTGAAAAATCCTTAGTACTCCGGATCTTTTCACTTGATAAAACAAAAGATCTTTATTGGAAAGTATATTGATCTTTTCACTCGATATAATGAAAGATCTTTACCGTAAAATATATAGATCACTTCGCTATCTTCCCGCCTCACACTTCTCACCTCGCGCTTCTCATTTCGCACCTCGCGCCTCTCATTTTGCGCCTCTCATTTCACGCCTCTCGTTTCACGCATCTCACAGAAAGGACGATGTCAATGGGACGTTTTTTTTTGGCACTCTTGATGGTAATGATTATGATAATTGCTTGCGGAGGAGTTTTGTTTGGAGCAGATAAGCTTGGACTGATTAAGTTGGAAAAATTAATCTTGCAGGTGGTTAGTTTTTATCCGAAATTAAAAGATCTCCCGCGGATTTATCAGTTGGGCAAAGCCGAGCAGCTAGTCTTGGAGCGTGAGAAAGAAAAAT
>JBFYZC010000435.1:0-11393 GCA_041309705.1 Bacillota bacterium
CCGCGACCCGTTGACGCTGTCCACCCGAGAGTTCATTGGGACGATGCTGGGCGCGTTCTGCTAGTCCTACTTGTTCTAGTGCGGCTAAGGCAATTGCCCGTCGTTTCGTTTGACGGACTCCTGCGTAGACCATCGGCAGCTCTACGTTTTGTAAGGCAGTATTGCGCGCCAAGAGATTAAAGGTCTGAAAGATAAAGCCGATCTTTTGATTACGAATCTCCGCCAGTTGATTATCATTTAGTGTAGCGACTTCTACGTCATCTAAGAGATATGAACCGCTGGTAGGACGATCCAGACAACCCAAGATATTCATGAGGGTTGATTTTCCTGAGCCAGATGGTCCCATAATCGCCACAAACTCTCCGGCAGCGACCTGAAGATTAATTTCCAAGAGGGCTGGTACGGATAGTTTACCATTTTGATAGGTCTTGTTTAAATGATTAATTGTAATCATAATCTTTACCTCTCTAAGACTTTTTAGCAGATTTTTGTTTCTTTTTTTCTTTTGAAACTTTGGGAGCATTTTTATCAATAATTTTTGCGTGATCAGTTAGTTTTTGAATGGTTTCAAAATCACCTGAGATATAGGTTGTACCGGGTTTTAAACCGGATTTAATTTCAATCTCACTTTCATTACTGATACCAGTAGTAACTTTAGTTTTAACTGCTTGATTCTCCTTAATCAGATAGAGATATTTTTCTACTTTGCCGTTTTTTTCAGTTTCAGTGACGGCAAGGAGTGAGACCGCCAAGACTTTGGATAATTGATGGGTAACGATGGCGACATCAACTGACATTCCTGAGCGGAGAATTCCAGCGGAATTATCAAGCCCAACTTTTACGATGAAGACATTCTCGTTATTGAGATTCTCTGCTTGTGGCGCAATCGCAATTACTTTACCAGAGATCTTCTGATCACCCATTCCTTCCTGAGTAATGGTCGCGGATTGCCCAAGCTTCAAAGCAGTAATATCAAGTTCATTGACAGGAAGTTCGATTACTAATTGTTGAAGCTCCCCAATCTGACAAAGTTCCATTCCTGGCGTAACCGTCATCCCGGCTTTAACCGGGCAGGAAAGTATCATGCCACTGCGTGGAGCATAGATTTGGTTTGCTCGAAGATCTTGCTGGGCATTGGCAAGCATGCGACGGGCATCAGCGATTTTTAATTTCACCATCTTTTCATTCTGGATTAACTGTTGACGTTCGGTGTTATACGTTAAGCTTGCTTGTTCTAATTGTTCCTTACTAATCGCACCATCCTGGTAAAGCGTTTGGCTGGTTTCGTGAGTTTTACGAGTACTCTCTAACTTGATTTTACTCTGGGTTAAGGAGAGCTCTTCTAATTGAACCAGGCGCAGATTGCTGCGGGCGTTCTCAACTGCCTTTTGTAACTCTTGCTGATCAAAGGAGATTAGAAGGTCGCCGCGTTTGACCATTCTTCCTTCTTCAACATGAAGTTGTGTAATTAATCCATTAGAGATGGCACGTATTTCGGCTTTGTTGGCCGCAGTAACCTTGCCAATTCCTGAAACAGTAGTCACTAATGAACTAGGCTTGGCAGAACTGGTTTCCACCAGAATTCCGATTTCTTTTTTTTGACCACCACCAAAAATAAAAACTGCACCGATAATTATGATTAATACTCCACCAATGATTAACCAACGTTTGTTAATTTTTTTCATCTTCAAGAATTCACTCCTATTTTAAAATTGGATTACCCCAGCATGATTCATAAAAACTCTCGCGTGCCTGGTTTAATTCGAGCCAGGTTTGCCAGTAATTAGTTTCGGCAGTAGTCAAAGCTTGTTGAGCTTGCAGAACTTCACTACTCGCCACCATGCCGTGTTCAAATTTCAAACTCGTCACACGGAGGCGTTCTTTTGCCAGCTGCAAAGCTTCCTTGTGTGGTTGTAAAGAAAGTTCGGCGATCTGCCATGTCTGGAATGACTCTAGGAGTTTGGTTGTGGTAGTCGTGATGGTTAGTTCTAATTTGGCAGTATTGCTTGTCAAAGCTTTTTTTTCTTGAGAAATATTCTTCCAGACTAGATCATCCAGCGAGCCGGATATTCCCACCGAATAAGTAGTGGTTGGACTGCTAGTAGTGCTAACTTTAGGCTGATGATGCGCAACTCCTAATTCTAGTCTGCTTAACTGACAAAGTGAGGCTTGTTTCAGACGGAGTTTGGCAAGATCGACCTCAACTTGTACAGCAATGATCTCTGGAGAAACGGTTTTTAACTTTGCTAAAGTAGCATTGAGATCAATCTGATTACTGCTTGCCCAGTTCAAAGAGTCTGGAGTTATTTGCTCGAGATTTAAGTCGGGTTCGCCAATTGCGAATCCTAATCTTGTGAGGGCAGCTTGATAATTGAGCTTCGCAATCTGGAGCTGATTGATGCTGGATTGCTCTTCTTGCACAACAGTTTGCAACTCGAGGTGTGCAATCTTACCAGCTTTATAGAGTGAATTGGTTTGTTTTAAATGTTCTTGCATTAGTCGGAGATCTTCCTGAGATAATTTCAGGAGCATGGATTTTTGATAGCATGCGGCGTAAAGGAGGCGAATTTTACTAATCGTAGTAATGCGGGTGCTTTGATAAATGGTTTCAGTATTTATCAAGTTAAGTTTGGTAGTTAGTCGGGTAAGATTTTGGTTGAGATTAAAGGGAGTGTACTTGAGGGCGTAGGTATCGCCACTATTCTCAAGCAGCTCATCTTGAAGATGATTAAGTGAGAGTGACCAAGTGGCTTTGGCGGGATCAGGAGTACCTCCAGTGAGTAGTGAGACTCCGAAATTGTTGGTTTTTGTGGAATTTTCTGCTGCCTGAGTATAGCTGAGATCAGCATTGCCGGTGATTGAAACCAGGCGTTGCTGCTGTTTGAGACTGTCATGGGCAGAGTCTAAAGCGAGTTTTGCCTGACGCAGTTCCAAGTTATTAGCTAATCCCTTTGAGATCATTGCTTCTAATGAAGTATTGGTTTCAGCGAACGTCAGGTTGAAGCTAGTAACTAATCCTAAACAGAAGACTACTGGTAAGATGTTTTTTTTCAAACTAGATCCTCCTTGTAAATAAAATATATACTGAAATAATTAGGCTGGTTCATTTTGTTATAAAATTTGTAATGGGTTATATTTATTTATTAAACGCAAAAGAAGTGATTTTTAATTCAAAGAAATTATTAACAATAGGTTAATTATAGTGATTTAAATATCTTATGTTCCAGTGCTTTGAGTAATAAAAAAAGCATATTCCACTTGTTAACTTAAGGATAATATTGCTTTCCCAAAGCTAACTTTAAGAATACGCTGGTTAAATATACTTGGTTTAAATTAGAATTTATACTGGTCAATTGCTTTATTTTTATATAAGAAAGCATTACTAGGACAGCTATTTAGACATCGTTGACATAAAACGCAACTTTTGGCAATACATGGTTGCTGCTGAATTGAAATACTTTGCGTAGGACAGTTGGTTTCACAAAGCTTACATTGGGTACATTTACTTTGATCAAGTGAAATCTTTTTTACGGTTAATGGTGTATATAAGCTATAGGTTGCCCAATAAGCAAATTTAGCTAGATAATAGCGTTTTTTGTCAATTTTAGGCTGATATTTTTTACCAGCTAAAAATGCCTCCGCCATTTGATCTACTCGATTAACAGCAGCACTTTTTAGACGCGCTTGCTCTGCCGTTGAAGTCTTTTTAAACATAAAATTATAGAAATTGTTTGGTAAAGCAATCCGATTAGCATATTGAATTGTAACTTTATCACCTAGGATTTTAGCGGCATCGATAAAGGCGGGAGTAGCACTCTCTGCTGCTTGAGTAGAGACAGCCAGACATGGGATTTTATTAAAGGAGAGTTTTTCACGTAATGTCTCTAAAAAGAATTTTGGATAAAGATCAACATGAATCGGTGCTGCAATTACCAGAAAGTCATAATCTCCTTCAAATTTCTCAAGTTCTAGGAGATCGTAACAGTCACAAGTGATCTCCTTTTTTTCAAAATATTCTTTAAAAAGAGTTGCAATAAATTTGGTATTACCAGTACCAGAAAAATAAACAATGAGACCTTTTTTCACCAACGTCATCCTTTCGTTATGAGCTAATTTTACTAACATTATTATTATAAACATTTTTGGAGTAACTTGGAAGAGAAAGTTTAACTAAATTTAAAAAGCTATCCTGAGGATAGCTTTTTGATATTTATGTGAAAAATCACAAAGCATTATTTAAGATCTCTTTTACATCGTTGCGTGTTAGGGGCATAAATTTTGCAATAGTTTTGTTTGCATTTCCAGAAAAGAATCGTTCAACAATTTCATCAAATCTAGTATCATCAATTCCAAGCTGAGAAAGCTTTGTAGGCATCGTTAATTCTTGATAAAAAAGACTGGTTTTCTTAATACCTGCTTTAGCAGCATTATAATCATTAGCGCAATCAATCTCCCAGACGTTACGTGCAAAAGAAGCTAGCTTAGATACCGTTTGCTCATTTAAAACATATTCCATCCAGTGCGGCGCGAGAATTGACAGACCATCTGCATGAGTAATATCATAGATTCCACTGAGAACGTGTTCCAAACCATGATTAAAACCATCGAAAGTTTTCCCGACCAAAGTAATCCCATTTAACGCCATTGAGCTTGCCCACATTAGATTAGCACGTGCTTCATAATTTTCCGGTTGTTTTATGGCAATCGAACCAAATTTAATTACCGTCTTCATTACGGCTTCATTAAGGCGATCAGTGAGATACGCAGTTTCTTCATTATTAAAATAAAACTCATATAGATGGGTCAGAATATCAACAATCCCGCAGGCAGTTTGATGTGGCGAGACTGTATATGTATAGGTTGGATCAAGGATCGAAAATTTTGGATAGACCAAAGGCGAACCCCAGCCATTTTTTTCAAGGGTTACTTCATTAGTAATCACAGAACCACAGTTCATCTCTGAACCAGTGGCGGATAACGTTAAGACTGCACCTAGTGGTAGAGCTGATTCGGGAATTTTTTGATAGGAACAAAAATCCCAGGGATCATCGTCGCAAGTTGCGGCAACAGCAATTGCTTTGGCAGAATCAATAGTACTTCCACCCCCAACCGCTAGAATAAAAGTAATCTTTTCTTTCTTACAAATTTCGGCAGCAGCTCGAACTGTACTGATTCTTGGGTTTGGCTCTACTCCATCAAATTCGATAAATTCTAAGTGATGTTTGTTTAATTCGTTTACTACTGCATCATAGATGCCATTTTTTTTAATACTGCCTTTGCCATAGAGTACTAATACTTTATTTCCATATAATTTAATAGCTGTCCCTAAATTTACAATTTGATCTTTACCAAAAAAGATCTTGGTAGGCATTTCTAAGCTAAAACTATTCATCTCTCAACCCTTCTTTACTTTGAAAAATATCTAGATTTAAGCATAGCATTTAGAGTTAACTCTAAGTCAAGTATGAATTTTATTTTTGTGCTAGTTTTTGATAGTAATTAATTTTGTAATTAATATGTTGTAATGCCTCTTGCAGTATTGCGATCTCATGATACATTCTTTGTTGATGATTTAATAAAATTTCAATGCGCTCATTAAAGTCAGGATTATTGCTGTAGTATGAATCAGCATAAATTTTAATCTCTTTTAGGGGCATCTGGGTAAGCTTCATTTTTTTAACAAAGTGTAACCACTCTAGATCTTCTTCGGTAAAATCACGAATTCCATGTTGGTCTTTCTTAATTTTTTGAAGTAAGTTAATTTTTTCGTAGTAACGAATGGTATGCTCTGAAAGCCCAGTCTGCTTGGAAATTTCTTTGATTTTCATCAATAAACCTCGTCTGATAAATTTTAATTATTTTTTGATATTCGTGATTGATAAATGATTTCCTTGAGCTTCAAAGTTAATACTTTTATTAATTTCTTAAAAACTGATTAATACAAAGTTGATAAGATGATAATTATCTTTCTATATAATAAGTCCGACTTGATTAAATTAACAGAAAGGAATGTTTATATGATTCATTTTGGACTTGTTTTTAAGAAAAAAATTTTAGCGCCTTTAGTAGTTGCAGTAGGAATGATTTTGATTTCAAACCCGGAAATATGTTGGGGATTTACTAACCAAGTAAAGTTACAGATTGACGACCTAACCGTAACTAATTTCAAAACCGGTCGTAAAGTAGTTTCCTATTTTGGTAATGCCAGTGGCTCACAGGACATCGAATATGTGCCAACTGTTGGAACAGGAACTCCAGGAAGATTTTTTACTGTTAAAAACGGAAGTGCGATTAGCTGTTCTAAATTAGAAAATGGACAACTTAAATACGAATCAAATTTTTATTTTGTAGATGATCGTAGTGGTAGAATTCCAGAATCTAGTGATGACCTCTATCCGAAGACTTCATTTGTACATACTTCAGGTTGTGCTTATCAAGAGATCAATCAAGTACCATATCTCTTCATTCATGAATCATGGGGTAATTCAACGCCCAAGTACAAAGAACAGATTCTTTATAAATGTCGGGTTGATTATGAGAATAAATTATTGAGAATTGAAGGCGCTATGGTAGTTGCGGATTCCATTTCTAATTGGCCAGTGGCAGCAGATGGAACTCCATATAATAAAGTGCAGGAGATTTCCGGGGGGCAGATCATTGGTGATTGGATCTACTCTTGTGAATGGTCATACAGTACCACCGACACCCCTACTTGTCATGTTTTTGTGACTAACATTAATGATTGTACTAATCCTGGTAAACATCGTCCGACTCATCGTAAATATTTAAATGCAAATGCCAACAAACTACCTTTTTTAAATAATCAGGGAATTGTTTGCATCAATCAGCGTTGGTTTCTAACTAGAAATCCTTACGGTGCTGGAGTTTATGAAGTAGCAATTAAAGAAGATGCTACGGGGGCGATTACTAAAATTGAATTATTAGGAGAGATCAGAGGCGAAAAGCCAATGGAAGAAGAAGGCTGTACTGCTTTTGAGGGTGATTTGATCTATTTTTACTGTGAAGATCCGTTATATTCTGCATATCGAGTAAGTTTAACTGCTAAAGTACGTAAGGAATTAGTTGAAATTCCATTAGATACTTTTAAAGGATGCCAAAGTGACTATGATGACTTAAGAGTTTATTGCAAAGCTCAAGAGATTCCCCGGGTGATTAGTAATGGCAAATTAAAATTTTTGGCTGAGAATACTGGAGAAAGTAATAGTTATCCTGAATATCTGATCTGTTATGGTGATTCTAAATTAACGACTCCTAATTATTCTGGCAAGGAATTGCAGGAGATTGAGTCGGCTACTTTAAGCGGAAAGATTAATTATCAATTGGAGCTACCTGGAGTGAAATATTTTGATGATTTTTCTAATGAAAAAACTTTAGCGAATTATGAGATTAATGATCTAGGCGATGTGAGTGCTCCTTCAAATTGGAAAATTTTTGAGAATATGCTTTATCAAACATCTAATATCTATGGTCCAACTTCATCGGGGACACAATTTCCTTATGAACGTGGCACACATTTAATTTTAAAAGGTGTTTATGATGAAGACTGGGAACTGGTAACTGATTTTAAAGCAGAAGATAATGATGGTTTAGGTCTAGTTTTTGGCTATCAAGATCGCGAGAATTTTTATTGGGTAGAATGGGATCGTCAAACAGCTAAACTTGGTTTTTGCAAATCAGTTGGTCAAAGAGATAATGGCACAGTGATTGCCCAAGTGACTAATTTTCCTTATCTGGAGGGAGTTTGGTATAATTTAAAGATCAAAAAACAAGCGAGTCGATATCAGATCTATGTTAATGATCAATTAATCCTCAAAGCTCAAGATAGTACCTTTAATACTGGTAGAGTTGGTCTCTTAAGTCGAGGAATGTCTGGGATTAGATATGATAATTTTGCTATTACCCCCTCAATTGGTTCACATTTAAAGATTTATTCCAAGGATGAAGGTTATGCTGAACAGAATATCATTAAACCCCGAATCTACCTACAAAATATCGGCAAAGAAACGATTGCAAATTTTGATCTTTACTACTATTTCACTGCTGAAGCAGGTAAAATCCCAGTTGTCGATGCTTACTATACCCCAGGTTGTACCACGACGCTATTGGATTTAAAAAATGGTAATTATTGTGTACGTTATCGTTTCGTTGGTATCAATTTAAAACCAGGTCAGTATTATCCAGATCAATTGGGCAATGTGGTGGGTATTCATTATACTGATTGGTCAAAGCTGAATAAAACAGATGATTATTCTAACCCAGGTAGTGAGAGTTGGAATGAGACCAGCAGAATTCAGAGTTATTTTTGGAACGATGAAACAGAAATGAATGAGCTGCCAGTTTTACCTTGAGTATAGAGTATATAGTCTAAAAAAAGCGACTTAATGGTCGCTTTTTTATTTTAATAATCTAATAATAATTTAAATTTGATTTCTAATTAATCTCAAGATAATTTTAATTAATTATGATAGTGCTGTAGATAAATGAAAAAATAGGGAGGAATTATTTTGTTAGGTAAAATAATCACAAAAAAAGTAATGGCAATCTCAGTAGTATCAAGTTTGTTTCTGGTTAGTAGTCTCTCTGCGTTGGCAGCAGGAACTCCAAAATATGTCTTTATGTTCATTGGTGACGGTATGGGAATCGCCCAAAGACAGATCGCAGAGCTACAATTAAATAACGCTCCTGGTAAAACAGCTAAGGATCAAAAAGTTCGTTTAACCATGAATTCTCTCGAAGTAACTGGTTTGAATACTACCTATGATTCAACCAGTATCGTGCCAGATTCAGCGTCTACTGCAACCTCGCTTGCTTCTGGATATAAAACTTTAAGTGGTGTGATTGGACTGCGTGAAGATAAAAAAACAGTAACGCCATTGATCACTGAATCATTAAAGAAACAGGGATATGCGATTGGAATTATTTCTACCGTAAAAATCGTTCATGCCACTCCGGCTGCTTATTATGCACACATTGATAGTCGTAATAAATATGATGAAATTGCCGAACAGTTGATTAATTCAAAATTTGATCTCTTTATTGGCGGTGGTGGAAATGTACATTTTTTACCCAATAAACGTAAGGACGGTAGAGATCTCTATGCCGAGGCAAGCACAAAAGGCTTTAAGGTGATTCGTTCAAGTAAAGATTTTTTAGCAGCTAAACCGGGAACACGAGTTTTAGCAAATCTTCCTGGCGATGTTAATGACGAAGCACTTCCATATAGTGTTGATCGCCAAGCAGATGATCTTTCCTTAGAAAAGATTGTTAATAAAAGTATTGAGTTACTCTCAGCTAAGAAAACTAGCTTCTTTATGGCAATCGAAGAAGGTAAGGTTGATTGGGCTTGTCATGCCAACGATACTGGTTCAACCATCGGAAATATGCTTGATTTTGATCGCGCAATTAAAGTAGCTTTGAATTTCAAAAAGAAATATCCCAAACAGACTTTGATTATCGTTACCGGAGATCATGAATGTGGTGGCTTGGGGTTATCAATGGGTAAGGAATACCGGATTAATCCAGAGGTCTTTTATCAGCAGAAATTATCATTTGAAGTGGCAGATACAAAGATTAAACGTATTTTAGAGAATAAAAACGATCTGCAGGAAGAGATCTTTAAATTGGCAGTTGAGTTTGGATTAGTTAATTTAACTGAAGATGAGAAAGTTCAAATTAAAAAAGCGATCAAAGATCAACTAGAACCTTTAAGTAAAAATGAGATGAATCAGATTTATGGTGGTTATAATCCAATCTCCTTAACACTTTGTCGCTTGATGAATCTTCGGGCTAACTTATACTGGACATCTTTCTCACACACCGGAATCCCAGTAATGCTTACTGCCGAAGGAATGGGTGCGAAGTATTTTGCTGGATATAAAGATAATACTGATGTCTGCAAGATTACTAATCAAATCTTGAAGGCTGGTTTGAAATGGTAGAAATATAATTATTATTTGAATTTTAAAAAGGGGATGACTAAGTTATCTCCTTATATTTTTAGAAAGAGTTGAAGAGTAATGAAGAAGATCAATCAAAAAAACTATTTAGATTTTATTTTTTCGGGCGTAATCTGTATCCTCACGATAATTATTGCTTTAATTCCATTAGACAAATATTATAAAACTCAAACAGGTAACTATGAAGCTCGTGGGGTAGTTCTTGCCACTAACAATGCAGCAGTCTTTCAACATGGTCTGGTGCGACAGGGTGAACAGGAAGTGGAAGTAAAAGTACTTGATGGTGCAGAACGTGGTAAAACTTTAAAAGCGGTGAACCTATTACAAGGAGCAACCGAGCTGGAATGGTTTTATCAAATAGGCGAAAAAGTGATTATTGGTTATACTAAAAATGATGGTCAGATAGTTGGAGCAAGAATGCTTGAACCAGTTAGAGATACGAATATTACCATTATCTTGGGAGTGTTTTTTATATTGTTACTAAGCTTAGCTGGTTGGACTGGTATTAAAGCGATGCTTTCTTTTGTTTTTACGATGATGGTGATCTGGAAGATTATGCTGCCTTTGTATTTAGAAAATCAGTTTGATCCAGTGATGTTAGCAATTATTATTGTGGCAGTACTTTGTTTTGTAATAATTTTTTTAGTAGCAGGATTCACCAAAAAAGGCTGGGCAGCTTTTTGGGGAGCATTTGGGAGTTGTATTTTTACCTGGTTAATCTTATTATTTTGTGGCGGATCATTAAAGATCAATGGCGCAACTGCCCATTTTGCAATGGCTTTGAAATTTTCGGGATTTGAATCATTAAATTTATTAAGACTTTTTTATGCGGCGGTGATTCTTTCGGCTTCGGGAGCGATCATGGATATTGCGATGGATATTGCTGCCTCAATGTCTGAGATTAAAGAAAAAAGACCAGAGATTGGTCGTTACGAGTTAATTCAATCGGGTTTTAATATTGGAAAAGTAGTCATTGGAACGATGACCACCACTCTTTTGTTGGCGTACTCGGGTGGCACTTTAACAATGTTGATGTATTTTTTAGCTAAAGGAATTAGTCTTTCAAGAATTATTAATACCAATTATTTTGCCGCAGAAATCTTAAAGACAGTCTCCGGAACAATTGGTTTAACAATGGCGATTCCCTGTACTGTTTTGGTAGCGGGAGTGATGATGGTGCCAATCGTAAAAAAAGAGCGTATCTTGAGAGGGGTTTCTGAAATTCATAGCTAAATATGTAACATCAAGATAATCTACAAAGGTGGAATTATAATGAAAATTGTAATTATTGGTGCAGTTGCCGCTGGAACTTCGGCAGCTGCCAAAGCACGTCGTAATAGCGAGACTGCGAGCATCAAAATTTTTGAGCTGGAGCAGGAGATCTCTTATTCAGCTTGTGGTATCCCCTAAGATCGG
>JBFYZC010000436.1:0-6160 GCA_041309705.1 Bacillota bacterium
AGATTCTGGTAATAAGCAGGTCTTGAGTGTTATCGAGCAGGATTTTTATGATGAATTCGAAGCAAGCCAGGTTAAGCTGGAATTTAAGTGTAAAGTAATAAAAAAATAAAGCTAGTATATAGGCTGAGAAGATGCTGCAATAATTCTGATCAAGAATTATTGCAGCATTTTTAATTGGACGAGGCTAGCCAGACCGCTGATTAAGATGTATGGTAATTAATATTTTTTTGTATTTAACCATTTAAGTATATTTAATTTATAAAAAAATATATTATTTATTAAAATAAATACATTGAATTTACAAACAAAATGTGCAATAATATAATAAACAGGAAGATGCTTTTTCAATATAACATATTAATCCGTTCCCCATTTTGATAGCGTGTTAATTGTGTATTGAAATCATTTTCTATATATTTTCCGGTAAAGATCTTTCATTTTACCGAGTAAAAAATCCTTGTACTAAGGGTTTTTGTGAAGATAAAACAAATTAGATTATTTGGAAAGTATATACCTTGCCAATTTTTAATTTAAAGATGCATCCTGGTAAATATCTGGGCGCGGATCTTTACTAGTTTGTATAATATGGTACAAATAAAAAATATTGGAGGAATATTGAATGAGAAAGTTGTTATTAGTCTGTACAATGTCAACTTTATTAATCGGATCACTTTTTAGTTCGTTTATTTACGCTGAGGTCACCGAACCAATTATCGATGATGGTATTGTTGTTGTTGGCTGGGAAGTTGGAAATTCTAATGACGCAACCATTAAACGTCCAGTTGATTTGACCCCGGATATTAATAATCCCAAGCCAGAATCACAAGTAGTTGAGGCAACACTGGAGGCAAATGCTTATATTCCTTGTTATATTCGAATGGATATTAATGGTAATGAAGCTAAAGCTACTGCTGAAAGTTTCGGACCTGGTGCTATTTCAAAAATTAGTGCATCTAATCAGTATTATTTAGTCTTTGATAATGAAATTGGTGGTTTCTGTGATGCTAACTGGAAGCCAATTGCAGCAGGTAAAAATGCTGAAATTCGTCCAGATGAAGGTATGTATATTCGTGGTTGTGACACCTTTAAAGTATCAATTTATGCGAATGATAGCTTTAGATATGATGTGGTTGCAGGTCCATTACAGAAGGTTGATGCAGTGGCAAATGCTGGTGATAGCAGCCTGACATTGGATATGCGTACCCAAGTTGATGGTGGTGTTTGGCTTGGTACAATCAGTTTTAATAATAATTTTACTACCACGATTGCAGAAAGAAAAGCTTGCCAAACTTTGACTGCCTTACATCAATTCCGTGTTCCGTATAAAAAGACTACCGCTCAAGGACATTACAAAGGAAATATTACTTTTAAAGCATATTTAATTTAATTGTTTAAAAATTTATAAAAATAATGGCTGGTTGCGCCACCAGCCATTTTGGTTAAAAATAATAGAGCTTAATAAAGATATACTTTACGAAGATAAAATGAGTTATATTTTTTTAAAAGTATAGAGTTCTTGGAGGAAAAAATGAAGCGAAATTTTTTAATAGTTTTAATGCTAGTAACAGCTGGGCTGATTTTAATAGCCAATTCAGTGTATGCTTCAGTCTTAGTTGAGCCGGGGCGTTTTATTTTAAATTGTAAACCTGGCGAGAAGACTACTGGAATAATCAAAGTAACTAATCAAACTAATCAAGCAACAGATGTAAAAGCAGTAATTTATGATTGGACTTTAGATAAAAATGACAAAATTTTAAATAGTGAATTGGGGACAAGACCAGAGACGCTTAAGGGAATGATTAAATTTAACCCACAACGTTTTAAACTTGTACCCGGAGCAACTCAAGTAGTACGTTATACAATTACCGTGCCTAAGGAGACAATACCTGGCGAACGACGTGGGATTATTTTTTTTGAAGAAACAAAAGCTTCATTAGAGATGAGTGGGGCTAATCTTGCCACTCAAGTCGGTTGTACTATTTATCTTGGGGTTACTCCAATGAAGATGGCATTCAAAATTTTAACGGCTCAGGTGGAAGTCTCGAAGAATCAATCTCCTTTGGGAGTGGTTACTTTAAAAAATGAAGGTATGGGGCATATTCGCTATTTGATTAATTATCGTTTGCTTAATTCCAAAGGTGCTGTAATGCTGGAAGGAAAGAGTGAAGAATTAGTAGTCTTACCAGAGTTTCAAAGAAAAACTGTCTTTCCGATTAAAGGGAAGATTCCAGCGGGAAAATATCGTTTGCAGCTGGTAGTTGATTTTTATGGAACTGATAAAAATTTAGTATATAATCTATCGTTTAATCAACCGAATGATGTAACCTCACCATAAGTAGGTGTTGTAAGATGTCAAGGTTTTGGTGTTATAGTGTTATGATCATTTCAATTTGTTTGTTTTTGACTACTGCTAGCTTGGCGTTATCTGAGCCAGAGACTAGCGTGGTCTGTTTGAGTTTGGTTTCAAAAAAGCTGGTTGAACGGGATCCGTTTTTTGAATTATTAGATTTCGGAAGTTATATTTTAGTGCCAGTCAATAGTTTACCTAAACGATTGGGGATTGAGGTTGAATACTTACGTAATCAAGGGTTGGTAGTGCTCTCTTCAACTGATCGCCAACGGCAAATTAAGCTGAATTTAAATCAACCCAAGTATTTTCTAGGAGAGAAGATTCTTTGGGAACAGCAACCACCAATAGTTTTTCAAGGTTCTTTTTATGTATGTATGGCGGTTATTGAATTTTTAGCTCAGGTAAAGCTTGAATGGGATCCAAATCAGCAAGAGTTGATTGTCTATGGTGAATGGGCAAGTGATTTACCCGAGGTCAAAGATAAGTCTGATTTAGCTGAAGTAGAAGAGTTAAGCGATGTTTTGGAGTCAAATTTTGAAGGACTTAGTCTCTTTTCATATCTAGCAACGACAGAGTATCAGTTAAATAATAAAGGTGAAAAAATTTATATAGAAGATTTACAATTGCGAGCGGATGGCAGAGTTGGAGCATGGAGTACTACATTAGGGGGTAAAATTAGACGAGATTTTTTGACTGGGGTTAGTGATGCCAAACTTGATTTTGTTCGTGCCACTTATCATCAAGACCATCACTTGATAATCTTGGGCGATAGTAGTTTTGAGCTAGCAGAGACAATTGGAAAACAAGAATTACGTGGATTTTTATATCTCTATCCCGATTGCCAGGTGCAAAATGAGCAATTAATTACAACCACTATTACTGGAGTAGCTGAACCCGGTGATGTTGTAACCTTGTTTGTGAATGATTTACAACTTAAGAGTGTAGTTTTGTCAGCAGGAGAGACTAGCTACGCTTTTGAGCAGATTCCACTTTTGATAAAACGAATTAATTTAGTAAAAATTTTAATTGAAAATACCAATAAAAAAGAAGAGTTGATCAGTCGTGTCACTGCTGACCCGCGAATTTTGCCTGAAGCAGAGCGGCAGTATTTAGTAGTATATGGTCAATATCGTGAGCTTGAAGAGACGCTTTGGCAAGGGATGTTAGGTGGATTTCGAACACGTTGGGGATTGACTGATAAATTTACTGTAACAACTGAAGCGGTACGTTTTATTTCGGAGGATTCGCAATATGGGATGTCTTTTGGAACTGGACTAAAACTGGATGAGGATTTAATGCTTTTTGGTAACTGGTTTACTGGTGGAAATGAAAAAAAATTGGTTCAAGGTGGGGAAGTTAGTCTGCGGCAGTCATTTATGAATGGGTATCTTGAGTTGGCTGGTTTTTATCTTCCATCAGAGTTGGGTGAATATCTGCTCGTAAAATCTGGTACAGGATATACTTTGTTATCAGAATGGAATCTCAATAAAAACTGGTCACTTTTAATTAATGGCGAACAGAATAACGCTTTGCCAGGAATGGAAGAATATCAATTGCAACAAGAATCTGCTCGACTTGGTTACACTTGGGGTGAATCTGGGAAACATTCTTTAACGGGCACCTTTAAAAAGAAGAATCTGCTCTTTCAAGATAATGAGCTTGGGATGACGATTTTTGAAGATAGTGAGAGCTTTTTAGGTGAGTATCAGTTTCGTAAATCTGGAAATTTTTTAAAAAATCAATTAAGTTATCTTAATACGGATTATTTAAGTAATAATGGAGAACTATTAACTAATATAAATATTTTAAATGGTTATAGTGAAATGTTATTTAGTGTGAATCCATCGCTTTGGTGTGGCTTAAGTTTTGATGGAAATCAAACCTGGGTTAAACAAGAATTATCTAGTATGGAGTTAAGCTCGGAAGGGCAATTTAAATATTTGTGGGGTAAAAATTCACTGATTGCTTCGGGTAGTGGGAAATGGCAGAATCATTCAGAGAGCAATCAGTTAGAGTTGTTTGAGTTGAAATTTTTTGGTATCGGACAGTTTGAATTGAGTCCCAAGTTAAATTGGGAGAACAAGTTGAGCCTGATTGACAACCGTTTTTTAGGACGATATTTAACGGCAAGAATGAAATTTAATTATTCATTAAACCAGAATCAAACTAGTTTAACGGGTTGGTTGGAGTATAATACTCCTTATACTGAAAATGCCAGTTCGTTATGGCAGGGTGGTTTAGGAATTAGACATCAGTTTGGTAATGGTTTAAATTTAAGCTTGCAAGCAGAACATCTCTCGGAAGATCCTTGGGGAGTGACTCAGACTAATCTTTTTAGTCTCACACTTAGTCAATCGATTGGTTTTGTTAATAAGAAGGCATATTCTTTTGACTATACTGAGGCTGAAAATTTGGCTTTTGTAACTGGAGTAGTCTATTTAGATGAAAATGGTAGTGGTAAGTATGAGCCAGGGGAAGAGACTTTGCCAGAGATTGAGATGAAAATGGATGGTAGAATTATTAAAACAGATCAGCATGGTAAATATATCTTTCATAATTTAGAATCAGGCTTGCATAAAGTTGGTTTTAATTTTAAAAAGTTAGATGCAGATTATACTCCTTTATTAAAAGAGCAGCTGTTTAAGGTGAAAGAGAATCAAAATTTTAATTTAGACTTTGGATTAACGATTAATGGAGTGATTAGTGGACGATTTTTTATTGATCGTAATGCTAATGGGGTATTGGATGTAGATGAAAAGGGTCTATCATTGGTAGGGGTAGAGCTTGATGGGGGCAAATACAAAGTTTTTTCTGATCTCGATGGCACTTTTATGTTTGAGAATATTCCGTTGGGAGTGCATCAATTAGTAATAATTTCAGATACCTTATCCGAAGAGATGAGTTTGAATGAACAAGGGAAATTAGAGATTAGAATTACTAAAGAGCATTTAGATCATGATAATCTAATCTTTCCAATTGTATATAGGTCTTTTTGAATTTTGTGGAAGAAGGTTGAGAGATGAAGTGGGATTATTTATTTAGACTATTATTAATCGGCTTTCTCTTAAATCTGAATTTGGGAGTCGGATGGGCGGATTATTTAACTTTGGGAGAATGGATTAGTGTTGCTAATTTTGGTAGAATAACTGCCAGTGAAAGTGTGAGCAATCAACTGATTTTACCAAAGACTTTGCGTGTGGAAGAAGGGACTGGATTAACTTTACTAACCGAGAATCTTGGTTTAGTAGATGCTACTTCAGGCAGAGTGATTCCTTGGGAGCGAATTACTCTTTTATCAAAAACTAATCAATGGAAGCTGAGACCAAATTTAGAAGATAACTTGATTAATGCTTCCGAGGCAGAAGAGTTAACTTTTACTTTGAAACTCTTAGTATCACCAGAAGATGGTTCGGGTGATTATGAAGGAATCTTTTTTCTGCAACCATGGCAAAAAAGTAACAATGGTATTGAAAAACTTAAAAGAATGAAAGTCTTAGTTAAACTGGTGGTAGCGCCATGGGTCAAGTTGGATTATCAAAAGATGCAGATTGAGCTGGATGAGGTTGATTTGAAACAATTTAGTTTGGGTAACGCAATCCCATGTAGCTTGAGAGTTGCTTCAAATACAAAATGGGCAGTTAATCTTGGTTTGAATGAGCCTCTGCCAGTGCCAATAAATTTAAAGATTGGTTCGCAACCCAACTTATATCAGGGATTACCGCAAATTTTTCAAGGTGATTCCACTACTATGAAACGTATTGTCATAGGTTCGCCGACAGTAACTTCCAAAGCTTATTGGGTTGAAATTCC
>JBFYZC010000437.1:0-3333 GCA_041309705.1 Bacillota bacterium
CAACGCGTAGGAATTATTCTGTAATGCGTAGGAATCATTTTGCAAGTCGTAGGAACTATTCTGTAACGTGTAGGAACTATTCTGTAACTCGTAGAAATCATTCTGTAACTCGTAGGAATGACTTTGTAAGTCGTAGGAATCATTTTGTAAGTCGTAGGAATCATTCTGCATATGTAACAAGACGCATCGGAGGCTAGAGGCTAGAGGTTGATGTAGGGACGGGTCGCGACCTGGTTCCTACATCGACCCAGCCTCCAGCTTCCTGTCCCCATCTATCCTCTAGAGACGCACGACGGTGCGTCTCTACAGCCTTCTTTTCTCCGTTCCAAAATTGCCAATCCCAGCATCAACAGCACTCCCAAAGAGGCTACTCCGGCTACCAACACCCAGGCTTGTCTGATCTGATAATTTTGAATAAAAATTCCCATCAGCAATGGACTCAGTGATCTTCCTGTTCCCATAATCAAAGACAAGACAGCATTAAACCTCCCGCGATGACTGAGTGGCGTATGATTGGCAAGATGTGCGCCACTATTGGTGGCGGAGAGCAGTTCGCCGATTGTCCAGATGATCGTAGAGATTACAAGCCAGAGATAGCTCTTGACCAGATAAAGCATTCCAAACCCCAAGGCGTAAAAAATCCCTGCCCAGATAATATTGATCAAAGGAGAATTTCTTTTGGTTAAAAAATTACAAAGCATGGTACAGAGCAAAACAGTGACTGCATTGATGGTGATCAAAAATCCATATAATTTGGGTCCTTGAACTCCGAAGAGCTGATTTACTTGTAATGGCAGAGTGAAACTTGCTTGTGCATAAACGAAACTAAAAATAATCATGATTAATGAAAAAGCCAGCACTAATGGTCGCGCCAATAAAGCGTGACACAAACCGCCTTCCACTGCTGCTTCTGCGCTACTAGTTGAGAAATTCTGAGCTTGATTTAACTGTGGGGCAGATTCGGGGACGAACAAATAAACCAGACTCATCGCCAAAAAGGTAGTCAAGGCATCACCCCAGAAGATCCAGCTAAAATAGTGCTGGTAAAGAAAGCCGGCAAGTGCGGGACCAATGGCAGAACCCAGATTAATTCCTAGATAAAGCAGTGAATAGGCATTTTTACGATTATTAGGAGTAGTCAGATCAGCGAGCATCGCACTGGAGATGGGATGGATCATATTGCTAAAAAACGCCGCCACGATCAGCAACCAGGGAATCAGCTCGAGGCGCTTACAAAAACCACAGATCACGTAAAAAATCGCTGCTAAGAGATTCGCGCTGATTAAAAGTTTCTTGCGTCCAAAATGATCCGTCAGTTTTCCCGCCACCATGGCTCCGGGAATCGAAAGCAGCATAAAGATCAACATAAAAAAACCAGCTTTGTCTGGTGAATAATGTAGTCTTTGCGTCAGTAAAATTGCCATGAAAGGATAGACAAAATTACCCATGTTATTAATAATTCGTACTAAAAACAGGACATAAATACTACGCGGTAGATTGCCATAATCACCTAAGAATCTTTTTAAGTCTTGGTTCATTAATCTGCACCTCATTTCATCTATAACTAATAAGTTTTGCCATTATATCACAGTTGAAAGCGTTGGACAATTTAACAATTTGTAAAAGTGCGGTATTAAATTTTTTATTTTAATTTTTTTGAATTTAAAGCTTGACAAAGATGTCGCTCAGATTATATAATCGTTTTGGATTTAAAAATATTAATGAAAGGGGGCAGGTATCATGTATTGCAAGACCAATCAACCAACTAATTTAACTCAAACCACCTGTGGCGTAATGCTGCTGTTATCATATACGGATTTCTCTGCCCTGATAATCTGAGCATTTCGTGATGCAAATCATTCAGACTGTGGCGAGATCCGCCACGGTCTTTTTATTTTTTCTGAAAGACCATGGATTTTTCTATGGTCTTTTAAATTTCTTTAGAAAGAAGGTTCACTCAACATGAAACGCCTCTGGCACTACTTATCTCAAGCTAAATGGTACTTCATTTTCTCAATCTTCGCCATGATCACCGCGGTAACCTTAGATATGTTTAACCCATATCTCTTAGGGAGAATCATCGACCGCGTAATTGTGGGACGTGAGACTAAACTCTTCCCCACTTACTTAATCTATCTCGGATTAATTACCATCAGTCGTGCCTTACTTGGTTTTACAAAAGAGTATCTGGCAGACTATGGGAGTCAAAAAGTAATCGCCAAGCTCCGTCAGGATCTCTTTGATCATCTACAAGGACTCTCCTTCGAATTCTTTGATCGGATGAATACGGGAGAATTAATGTCACGCCTCAAGGAAGATCTAGATAATATCTGGCGTGCGGTATCTTTTGGAATGATTATTCTGATTGAACAGGTCTTGAGTTTTACGTTCTCTGCCGTATTGCTCTTCACGATTGATTGGCGCTTAGCCCTCTTTGCGCTGGCAATCATGCCACTGATTGCCTATGTCACTTTTACCCTTGAAAAAAAGATCGGTGAGGTTTATGAGCAGCTCAGTGATCAGGGAGTCGCGCTGAACACTACCGCGCAGGAGAATCTTGCCGGAGTAAGACTGGTGAAAGCATTTGGTCGTGAAAAACATGAGATCGAGAAGTTTTTGTCTCAAAATCAAGCGAACTACAACCTGAACATGGAACATGCTCGCGTCTGGGGTAAATATCTCCCACTACTCGAATTCCTTACTAATGTCGTGATCGTCATGGTCACCACTCTCGGCGGCTGGTTCGTGATCGGCGGCGAGCTCTCGCTTGGTAAATTAGTTGCCTTCTCCAATTACATTATGACCATGATCTGGCCGATTCGGATCAGCGGCTGGTTAATGGGGATCGTGGCTCAGGCACAAGCCTCTGCCAAGAAAGTAGCCGCCCTCTTCGAGGAAGAACCTACGATTACTGAGGTGGAAACTCCAATTACTCTAAATAAATGTCATGGCAGAATCACCTTCGAGAATGTCTCGTTTCAATATCAAGCCACCCCAGTACTTAAAGAGATTAATCTCGATCTGCAACCAGGGCAGACGTTGGCGATCATGGGAATGACTGGCAGTGGGAAGAGTTCTTTAATTAACCTGATTACTCGTTGCTATGATGCTACCAGCGGACGAATCTTACTTGATGGCGTGGAGATAAAAAAACTTCCCCTCAACGAACTGCGAAGTCAGATTGCACTGGTAATGCAGGATACCTTCCTCTTCTCAGATACCATTGCGGAAAACATCAAATTCGGAATGGAAGTTCCGCAAGCTAAAATTACTCAGGCTGCTCAAACAGCACAGATCCATGATTTCATCACTACTTTAAAAAAGCAATATGAA
>JBFYZC010000438.1:0-3027 GCA_041309705.1 Bacillota bacterium
ACTCAGCACATTTTTAGCCTCAATCGGTTTAACAATATAATGTTTCGCCCCACGTTGCAAAGCTTCAAATAACATCTGCTTTTGATTCAAAGCACTAATCATAATGATATTAGCATTCGGATCACTCTTAATTATCTGTGAAAGTGCATCGACCCCATTCAGCTTTGGCATCGAGATATCCATCGTTACCAGATCTGGCTTTAATTCGGAATACAACCGTACTGCTTGCATTCCATCGATTGCAAATCCCACCACTTCATGTCCTGCCGTTTGCAGAATATACTCAAGATTTTTCCGAGTTACAATTGAATCATCCACAATCATAATTTTCGCCATCTTTCTCGCCTCCATTTCACTTATTTCACTCCCAAGTAATCTTTACTATCAACCAAGATACTGATCTGAAACTGTTCATAATGATTAGACAACCAAGCAGAGTATAACTGAAAATCAAAATTTTTAAGATAACTATACCTGCTGCAAAAGAGCGTTGGTAAACCGATCTCCAACAAACAATCGAGTTCTCCAAATTCCAACAACGCATTTCCCAAAATTGTATTACTTAGCTCACGTACCACATCATCTAGATACATCTTTTTTTCGCTCTCATCAACCTCAAAAAGAATCTTCTCAAACAAATGGTTCGCTATTGTATGATTAAAACTAAACAGCACCAAAGCATCAATAACTCCTTTAATCTTAATCAAAACAGTAATCTCATTAAACTCAAGCTTCTCTGTTACCTTTACTGGACTACTTGCAAAAGAAAGCCCAAACTCTTTCAACATAATCTGTTGGGCCGAGCATACCGTTGCTTCCAGACATGCTGCAGCGGTTATTCTCGGACGCTGGTATTGCTGTTTCTTAGGTAGATTAATGATAAAGTTCACTCCCTGAGCTGACTGCTGGACTTCCATCGTTCCACCTAAAGCAGTTACACTTACCTGAACTATCGCAAAACTCAAGCACTCTTGCCAGACTTTATCCTCACAAAGCTCCACCAGCGGTCGCCCTGCCTCCCTGATTACCAAAGAAAAATCTTCTTGCCGCTCATAAATTTCACAACAAATCTCACTTAATTCAGACACACCTAATTCAATTTCTTGATTTACAGTTTTACTTCCCACTTCCATCAGCTCATCAAAGAGTACTACCAAAGCCTTACAGAGCTCATGATAATCTTGCTCATCTACCAAAATCCGATCCCCACTAATTACCAAAGGCTTCGCTCTCTTCGCGAGAGACTCGTCTAACTTGAACAGCTCATCAGTATACTGTCTCAAAAGCTCATCAATCCTTCGATACCTCAGACTGTTAATCAAGGACGAAATCTTCTGCGCCTCATAGATATTCAAACTAGTTTCGATCTTCTCTTGCAGCTGATCGAGGCGTTCTTTTCTAAGATAATACTGCTCCCCTTGCAGAAAAAACTCTGTACCCACATAATTTTTAATCAGCTCCAGCTCCTCTTGCAACCATTTTAAAAGTTCATTTCTTTCTCGACATAACATCATTTCTACTGCTTCAGACTTTAGTAATTCACTTTCAAAAGAATCAAGTCGTCGCACCAGTTGGCACATGAAGTATTGACTAAAATTACCTTTGAAAGTATGAATCTGCCGTAAAAAGACCTCATCACTCGAGGCACTACTTTCATTAATAAAAATTCGATAATCAGAGATTAAATTCAAGAAAGCATCACGATTCAAGATAATTTTTACCATCATTTTTAAATTCTTCTCTTCTTGCTCAACGGTTCTTTCCAACTTCAACTGTTCCGTAACATCAGTAATTATCACCATAATTACCATTTCGGTTTCTTCGGCAATCATTTTATATTCCAGGCTAATGGTTTGTTGACCAAAAACTACCTGTTGTGGTAATAATGGCAAATACAATTCCCGTGCTGCATCATCGAGTTCAAAAAGCTTCTGCAACAATTTATTAGTAAACTCTTGTAATAGCAGATCTTCTGGATATAATAATTTTGCTAAAGTTTGCTTGGTTAGCGTCGTACCAAACAGTCGCTCGCATTCCAAGCTATAATCAGCTTTAATTAATAAGTCACTTCCAAAAGTCAAAATTCCCTGATCAATACTATCAAAGACCTGGCGAATTTTGAGGATCTTTAATTCTAATTCTTGCGCTGCATTTTCAAGCAACTCTTCATTAATCTTCTGCTGCGTAATATCACGTAAAACTATGACACTGCCCAGTTTTTCCTGATATTGATTAAAGATACTTACTCCCGAACCAGCGAGACAGCTTGGTTCACCAGTTTTTTTAGTAAAATCAAGCCTAGTTGCATCGGCACAACTATACTCCTCAAGTTCAGCAAAAAAAGTCTCCCAGCTTAATTCAGTCTCCATTAACATTAATGGTGTTCTGCCCAAGAGTTCCTCACGCGAATAACCAGTAATCAAAGCAGCTGCTGGATTCAGCTCTTTAATCACCATCTGATGATTCATAATCAAGACTGGCTCCAGCATCGTTTGTAAGACATAATCAGCTACAATCTTCTGCGTTAACTGCATCATTTGATACTTATTAATCGCAATCCAAATAAATATAACAATGAACATTGAACAAAAAACCCCGATTGATAAATATTTAACCTCAAAAAACTGAAAGGCTTTCTCAATCACTGTTCCAAAAATTGCCGCACTGATGATCGCCTTGATAATTATGCTTGCCTGTTTCTGCTCATTAACAAATTTAGTTCGCCGTTTCCAGTGATATAAAATACAGCTCGTCATTACAATCGCGCCTAAATAGTATAGGTCAAAAAAAATTAACCAGAAATAGTTATCTTGAACTAGATAGATCCAGCCATTCGCAGTTTTAAAAAACTCCCCCAACTTAGAATCAGAATACTTATAGATTAAAATTACCGCAGGGAGATAGAGCAGAAAGAGATATTTAAAATTTTTCCTGCTCCATTCATAATTCATTAAAGTCAAAGCCACCAAGACCATGGTTGTATAACTAAGAAAACAACCTGTGATATAAAAAATTCGCCACCACATC
>JBFYZC010000439.1:0-7793 GCA_041309705.1 Bacillota bacterium
TGAGGTGTATCGCAAAAGCTACAATTAAGATTACAACCACTTAAGCGCAGAAAGACTGCTGGCGTACCAGTCCAAAAACCTTCTCCTTGAATACTATAAAAAATTTCATTCACCCAATACATATGAAGCTTCATTCCCTTCACTCTCAATCACATCTGCCCGATAACATCTTGGTACTAGCTCCACAATCCACCGCGCAATATTTTCCGCCGTAGGATTAAATGGCAACAATTCATTCAGATCAGCATGATCCAGTTGGGCAACAATCTCTTTAATCTTTGAAAAATCAACCACCATCCCGTTTTCATCCAACTCCTCAGCCCGACAATAGACCGTAATAATCCAATTATGTCCATGTAAGCGCGAACATTTACTAGCATGATTCAATACCAGCCGATGACTTCCCGAAACTTCCAAACGTTTTTTTACATAGTACAAAAATATCCCTCCACTAACATAGTACAATCAAACTCTGCTCACAAAAGTATTTTATTTTTAAATTTAAATCTTTAAAAAGAGCTCATTTTACCTTATATATTTTCCAAAAGATCTTTATTGAAAAATATATAGTCTCACCTTAATAAAGATTTTGATTGAAAGTATATAGACATTCTGAGTTTACGATTTTATTCATAGCTTGTCAATCCTTGAAGAAAATTAATCGCTTCTGCAAAGCTAAACAGCTTAATTTCTCATTTCCAAATTATTTGCTCTTGTATTTTCTGAAATTCATGATATAATAATAACTGCCTAGACAAAGGTTCGTATGGTTAGCTATCTCAAGTAGAGATATTGCCTCCTATATAGCCTGAGGAAAAGGTAATTTAATAGCCCACCAGGCTTAAAGCGGAGGTTTTTTTATGTATCAAGACAAAACTTTAACATGTAAAGACTGCGGTTGTGATTTTTCATTTACTGCCAACGAACAAGAATTTTTCGCATCCAAAGGCTTTACTAATGAACCAGGTCGTTGCCCTTCCTGTCGCGCTGCCAAGAAAAGTCAATCTGGCAGAGGCGGTCGTCAAAATTATGGTGGTGAGCGTCAAATGTACACCGCAACTTGCCATAGCTGTGGCAACACTGCAACAGTTCCATTTCAACCAAGCGGTGACAAACCAGTATATTGCCGTGATTGCTATCAACCACGTCGTCAATACTAAGAATTTTAAAACCCTCGGCCATTTGGTCGAGGGTTTTTTACTTTATATTTTCCAAAAGAGCTATATATTTTCTATCAACAAACAATCTGTTTACGAAACAAAATTCTTTGGCGTTTATTTTGGCAATCATAAAAACCCAAACGACGATAGACAACAATTCCAGCTAAGTTTTCCAGCCGCGTCGTAGAGATTATCTCTTTACAACCATGCTTTAATGCCCATTGTTCTGCATTTTCTACTAAACGTCGCCCATTTCCTTCACCTCTAATTTTACTATCCACATACCAACCTTTGATATAGCCAACTTTTTGAATCCCGAAAGCCTTCCATTCTTTATGTAAACCAACTTCAATAAACCCACCCAAACTATTTTCACACTCCAACACTAAAACATCTGTAATCATTTTACAATTAGAAAAACCTTTTTTTATAATGATTGACATCTCATACTCGTGTTGCAACAAAGAGACCTCTGGCCACAGATTAAATCTCAAACGAAGCCATTCATTCCAATCATCTTTAGTCACTTGGCGTATCACCATCAAACTCACTCCCAATTTATGATACTTACAAATGCTTTATTCTAAATTCAATTTAAAAAAATTCCACCAACGAGGACTCACAAACAAAGTTGATTTTTAACCTTTAGTCTTTCTCTTCTATTATATATCCAAATTTGGTAATCGCCAACCATTTTTTGTAAATTTTTTACATATTTTTTAAAATAAAAAAGCAGGAAGGTCATTAACCCCTCCTGCTTTAACTAACTTACTATTTACTTCTTACTTCTGACCGAGGTCGCCCTCTTTTTTCACTGCGGCTTGGGCAGCTGCTAAACGAGCAATCGGCACGCGGAACGGTGAACAGGAAACATAGTTTAAGCCCACCTTGTGACAGAACTCCACTGAAGAAGGATCGCCACCGTGCTCACCACAGATACCAAGTTTGATATCCGGGCGGGTTTGTTTACCAAGTTTCACAGAAAGCTCAACCAGTTTACCTACGCCGTTCTGATCTAATCTCGCGAATGGATCAGACTCGTAAATCTTCTTATTGTAGTACTCTTCCAAGAACTTACCAGCATCATCACGGCTAAAGCCGAAGGTCATCTGGGTTAAGTCGTTGGTACCGAAGGAGAAGAATTCAGCTTCAGTAGCAATCTCATCCGCAGTCAAGGCAGCACGTGGAATCTCGATCATCGTACCCACTTTATAATCAAGTTTCACATTAGCCTTTTTGATTACTTCCTCAGCAGTCTTCACGACGACATCCTTCACATATTTCAACTCTTTGATCTCGCCGACGAGTGGAATCATGATTTCTGGAATGACATTCATTCCTGCTTTATTGACGTTGATGGCAGCTTCAATAACTGCTCTAGTCTGCATTTCAGCAATCTCCGGATAGGTAACCGAGAGACGGCAACCACGATGACCCATCATTGGGTTGAACTCGTGTAAATCCGCGACAATTCCTTTTAAATCCACAAAGGAGAGACCCATCTCAGAAGCCAGTGCGGCAATATCCTCATCAGCTTGTGGCAGGAATTCATGGAGTGGTGGATCCAGGAAACGAATGGTTACTGGGTAACCCTGCATCTCACGGAAGAGACCTTCAAAGTCACTCCGTTGCATTGGCAACAATTTTTCTAATGCCTTACGACGTTGTTCTTCGGTACGAGCGACGATCATCTCACGCATAGCGGGAATACGATCGGCTTCGAAGAACATATGCTCAGTACGGCAGAGACCAATTCCTTCAGCACCAAATTTACGTGCGGTCATCGCATCATTTGGGGTATCAGCATTGGTACGTACTTTTAAGACGCGGAGCTCATCTGCCCAGCTCATCAAGGTAGCAAAATCACCAGTCATCTCAGGCTCAATAGTTGGTAATTGCTCACCATAAACATTACCAGCTGAACCATCGAGGGAGATCCAGTCACCTTCAACATACTTCTTACCATTTTTATCAAGGAAGAATTTCTCTTCTTCATTAATCTTGACTTCACTACAACCAGCCACGCAGCAGGTTCCCATTCCACGTGCCACCACTGCAGCATGTGAGGTCATGCCACCACGACCAGTGAGAATACCTTGAGAAACATGCATTCCTTCAATATCCTCTGGCGAGGTCTCCAAACGCACCAAGATTACTTGGGATTCACCATTTTTATAAGCATTTACTGCATCTTCAGCTTCAAAATAAACCTTACCGGTAGCAGCACCAGGAGAAGCTGGTAGACCTTTCGCAACTGGAACAGCGGCTTTCAAAGCTTTTGGTTCAAAGTTAGGATGTAAGAGAGCATCCAATTGTTTCGGATCAACTTTCATGATCGCTTCGGCTTTGGTTGCCATGCCTTCGCTCACCAGATCAACCGCAATCTTTAAAGCAGCTGCTGCGGTACGTTTACCATTACGGGTCTGCAACATAAAGAGTTTGCCACGTTCAATGGTGAACTCCATATCCTGCATATCACGATAGTGTTGCTCCAAGGTCTCCGCAATTGCCACGAATTGATTATAAACCTCAGGCATTACTTCTTTTAATTGTTCAATTGATTGTGGAGTACGAATTCCTGCTACCACGTCCTCACCTTGGGCATTCATCAGGAACTCACCGTAAAGCTTCTTCTCACCAGTGGATGGATTTCTGGTAAAGGCAACACCAGTACCGGAATCATCTCCCATATTACCATAGACCATCTCTTGGATGTTAACTGCAGTACCCCAGTCACCAGGAATATCATTCAAACGACGATAAACAATCGCGCGTGAATTATCCCAGGAACGGAAGACCGCTTTGATAGCCTCCATTAACTGTGCTTTTGGTTCTTGAGGAAAATCGAAACCCTTCTCTTTTTTGAAGAGCTCTTTATAACGCTTGACCACTTCTTTGAGATTATCTGCTGTTAAATCAGTATCAAAATGGGCATTATTCTCTTCTTTAACCTTCTCCAGAATCTTCTCAAATTTTGGTTTATCTACTTCCATTACGACGTCACTGAACATTTGGATAAAGCGACGATAGCTGTCATATGCAAAACGTGGATTATTGGTGAGTTTGGCCAAACCCTCAACTACCACATCATTTAAGCCCAGATTTAAAATAGTATCCATCATCCCCGGCATTGAAGCACGAGCACCAGAACGTACTGAAACCAAGAAAGGATTATTAGGATCACCGAATTTCTTACCCACAATCGTTTCAGCTTTGGCTAATGAATCATAGATCTGATCTTCAATCTCTTTTGAAACTACTTTTCCATCGGCATAATACTTGGTGCAAGCTTCAGTGCTAACCGTAAATCCTCTTGGTACAGGCAGACCTAAGCCAGTCATTTCGGCTAAGTTAGCGCCTTTTCCGCCCAGAAGATTTTTCATTGAAGCGTTGCCTTCATTGAATAGATAGACGTACTTTGTCACAAAAATCCCTCCAGCATATTTTTTATTTATATATAGGGAAAGCGTGAAAAAAAATAACACTTTCCAACATACCGAACAGATGATTTATTTTGAAATTCACAAATCGAAGAATTATCTTTCTCTATCTCCAAAAAATTTCCTGCCTCAATCATCATAATTTTTATTTTGTAATGATAATTTAACTCTTTTCGCATTTAAGCCAATCACCATAAACTTAAATTTTCTGCCCCCGAAAAAGACGCTCTCTTAATTGCTGATGAAGACTGAACAAAATTAAAACTTCCACCAAAGTAGTACTCCAGATAAAATACTGATGCAACTGCGCATAGATAAAGAGGATTGGAATCAAACCAACAAACAACACCAAACCACCCAAACGATCGCGCGTGACCAAAAAGACTTCTCCCGCCAAACCCAGCACTGTCAGAGCCAGACTAGGATTGAGATAAAAGATTACTCCAAAATAGACTGCGTAAACCTCGAGCATTTCTCGACTGCCAAAAAATTTCAAAGGATAAAGCACTCCTAAAACCAGAACCAAAATCCCTAAAGCCGGCAAATTTGGTTCACCCGCACTTTGCAGATCCAAAAATATCATGCCAAACAATCCTACCAACATGTACCAGAACAAACTCTTAAAAACAACCCAATGCGACTCGGTTTTTTTCTCTTTTAACTTTAAATTCTTCAGATAATAACCCACCGCTCCCACGATCAGATAACTTAAGCCCAACCAAAGAACCCACATCTACTTCACCTCTCACCACTCCTTAGCATTTCTAGTTTCTTGACATAAAATTCACTCTGTGATAACGTAAATGTAAAAGTTTATTCATTGGAGGCTTTAATCATGGAGCTTTATCTTGATCACAGTGCGACAACCAAACCCAGCCCAGCAGTTATTGCAGCGATGCAATACACCTTCGCAACCGAATATGGCAATCCATCTTCTGCACATCGCAAAGGATTTTTAGCCGAAAACTTATTAAAAGAAGCACGTAACACAGTCGCTAGTGCGATGGGAGCAAATTCTGATGAAATCATCTTTACTTCCGGTGGAACCGAAGCCAACAATCTCGCCTTGCAGGGCAGTCTCGCCCGACTGAAGCACCGCAACCCATACTTAGTCACCACTCAGATCGAACATTCTTCAGTTTTAAGTGTCTTTAAACACTTTGAAAAACAAGGTTATCAAGTAACCTATCTTGGAGTTAATCGTGCCGGTCTAATTGATTTAGCTGAATTAGCTAGTGTACTTGCCAAAGAACCAGCCCTGATCAGTATCATGATGGTCAACAATGAAATCGGAACCATCCAACAAATTGCCGAGATTGCTGCCTTACTGAAACGTTCTCCCAATCCCCCGGTTTTTCATGTCGATGCGGTACAAGCCTTTGGCAAAGTACCTCTGCAAGTAAAACAGCTCGGCGTTGATCTCCTTAGTATCAGCGGACACAAAATTTATGGTCCCAAAGGGATTGGCGCTCTCTACGTTAAGCAAGGCACGAAACTTGACCCGATTTTTTATGGTGGGGGTCATGAGGCAGCACTCCGTCCGGGGACGCAAAACGTGCCTGGGATTGTTGGTTTAGGCGTTGCTGCTACTCAAGTCAGCCAAGCTTTACCTAGCAATCGCCCAAAATTAGCCCAGTTGAAAAATCATCTAGCTCAGCAACTACTGCTTAAGATTCCCGATGTAAAAATTCATAGCCCCGCAAACGAGAATTTCACCCCCAATATCTTGAATGTCTCTTTTTTGGGACTCAAAGGCGAGGTTCTCTTACATGCTTTAGAAACCGAGGGAATCTATGTCTCAACTGGTTCTGCCTGCAATTCCAAGAAAAAATCCTACAGTCATGTCTTAAAAGCAATCGGACTTTCCGATCCCGAATTGGAAAGTGCGGTTCGTTTTAGTTTCAGCCCTGAGAATACTATTGCGGAGCTTGATTACTGCCTTGAAAAACTTCAAATGCAGGTCAACGAACTGCGTCAAGTTACTAGTTGGAGAGGATAAAAAATGAATCAAGTAATTATTATTCGTTATGGCGAACTTGCCCTCAAAGGATTGAATCGTGCTTTTTTCGAAGATAAACTGGTCAAAAATATCAGACAGATTCTTTGGGCAGAAGGTCCGGTTAAAATGACCAAATACGACAGTCGCATCTATCTCGAAGTCGAAGCGCGGGATGCCTTCACTTGTCAAACGATGATCGAGAAGATCACCAAGGTCTTTGGCGTGGTCTCCGTTAGTCTGGCAACACGTCTGCCGTTAGACTTTGCATTAATCTCCCAAACCGCAACTGAGGCAGTTGCCCAAGCACTAACCCGAGAACCAAGTAAAACCTTCAAAGTAGTCAGCAAACGAATTAACAAAAAGTTTCCGCTTGGCAGTTTGGAGCTGAATCGCACTCTGGGTGGGATCATCCTCGAAAAATTCCCCCAATTAACCGTTGATGTCCATCAACCAGAATTAACAGTCTCAGTCGAACTGCGCGAAACCTATTCTTATGTCTATGCCGGACGATTTCCTGGTTTTGGTGGAATGCCCTATGGCTCGAATGATAAAGCTTTACTCCTCCTCTCCGGAGGAATCGATAGTCCGGTCGCCGGCTGGTTAATGGCAAAACGCGGCGTGGCACTGGCAGCAGTTCATTTTCACAGCTACCCTTATACCAGCGAACGCGCCCAAGCCAAAGTAGTGGAGCTAGCGCAGATCTTGAGTGGTTACTGTCAGAAGCTACCGCTTTACCAGCTTAATCTGCTCAAAATTCAACAAGCAATCAAAAAGAACTGCCCCGAAGAACTCTTCACCATTCTGTCGCGGCGTGCTATGATGATGCTCGCTGAAAAGATCGCTCAGCTTCAAGCGTGTAATGCTTTAATTACTGGTGAGAGTCTTGGTCAAGTGGCAAGTCAAACCATTCCCAGTCTCCATGCAACTAATAATGCGGTCAGTCTCCCAGTTTTTCGTCCACTGATCAGCATGGACAAGACAGAGATCATGCAACTCGCCACCAAGATCGGTACTTATGAGACCTCAATCCTCCCTTATGAGGACTGTTGCACCGTCTTTCTCCCGAAACGCCCGGTGACCAAACCACGTTTGGAGAAAGTACTGCTTGCTGAGAGTGCGCTGGATCTCGAAAGCTTAATTAGCGAAGCACTCGCCGAGGTCAAATTCTCCGAGGTCATGCCACCTAAAATTAGA
>JBFYZC010000440.1:0-6075 GCA_041309705.1 Bacillota bacterium
GATCTTCAACTCTCTGGTCAAACCACGCTCACCATCCCTTAATTATATCATAAAAAATAAATTACCAGATAATAAATTATTGGTGCGGTTAACAATAGACTATCAAAACGATCCAAAATCCCTCCATGACCGGGTAAAAACTTTCCTGAATCTTTAACTTTGGCAGTACGTTTGATCATTGATTCAACTAAATCACCAAACTGCCCTACGACCACAATTACCGTACTTAAAAAAATCATAAAAGGGATTGGTTTTTTAAAGATCAAGGCTAATAGATATGCTGCTAAGATTCCTCCTGCCAATCCACCCAAGGATCCTTCGATAGTTTTATTAGGACTAATCTTTGGTAAGAGTTGATGCTTTCCAAAATTAACGCCGACCAAATACGCCATCGAATCATTCGACCAAGTAATTAACTGTACAAATAAGAGATAATTCAAACCATTTTGGTCAGGTAAAAATCGTAATAATAAGATATATGCAAACATAAAACCAATATAGACCGTACCCAGCAAGTTAACACTAATATTTACAAAATTCCGCTCAGTACTACCACGCAACATTTCTCCCAACCAACTAATTAATAAAAAGGCAATTAAGGTAAAGAGCATTGCTCGTTCGCTTAATAATAAAATCTCTTCACTCTTTAACTCAGTACGACTAATTATTTGATATAACGTAAAAAATAAAATTAGCGAACAAGTTAAGATTAAAAGTGTCTGAGGCTGCAATCCTTGACGTCTGATCAGATTAGAATACTCCAGCAGACCTAAAACCATAAATATCCCAAGTACCAAAGTAAAAGTTAGATTTCCAATATAAATTACTACCAGAAAAAAAACCGCCCATAAAATTCCCCATATCGTTCTTTCTAGCATTTTCTGGCATGACACCCCCTTAAGCCCAATTATATACTTTCCAAAAGATCTAATGTATTTTATCATCGTAAAAAATCCTTAGTGCTCTGGATATTTTCACTCGATAAAATAAAAGATCTTTATTGGAAAGTATATATCTAGTTATACTTTTCCAAAACGTCGCTCGCGTTGGCTATACCATTTGACTGCTTTTAACATTTCATTTCTGCCAAAATCAGGCCAGAGTACACTAGAAAAATAAAACTCTGTATATGCCATCTGCCAGATTAAAAAATTACTAATTCTAAACTCTCCTCCAGGCTTTACTAAAAGATCTGGATCTGGTTGTCCTGTAGTAAAGAGATACTTACTAAATTCAGCTTCGTCGATCTGTTCCAGTTTCAATCTTCCTGACTCTACTGCTTGTGAAATCTCCTTAACTGCATTCAGTATTTCAGCACGTCCGCCATAATTAATTGCCAAATTCAAGTTGAGTTGATTGTTTTTTGAAGTAATCTCTTCATTTTCCTTCATTTTCTTTAATAACTCAGGTTCGAGACGTTCCGTTAAACCCAAAAAACGAACTCTTACCCCGCTTTGATGCAACTTAGGAAGCTCTTTCTCAATCCCCTCATGAAACAGCTTCATCAGTGCATTTACTTCTTCTAATGGACGATTCCAATTCTCGGTCGAAAAAGCATATAATGTTAAATGCTTGATTCCTAGCTCCAAACAGAGTTCAACCATATCGTTGACCCGTTCTTTACCAGCTGCATGTCCTGCTATACGTGGCAAACCACGTTGTTTTGCCCAACGACCATTCCCATCCATAATAATTGCCACATGCAAAGGCAGTTTCTCAATTTGATTAGAATGCACTCGTTTTTTAAATAAATTTATCATTAGAATAAATAAACCCTTCCCAAAAGAGGGAAGGGCGAAGTTTACACTTCCATTATCTCCTTCTCTTTTTGCTCAAGTAACTTCTCAACCTCTAAAATATACTTATCAGTCAACTTTTGCACATCTTCAACTGCTTTTTTGATCTCATCTTCAGGTAATTTATGCTCTTTCTCCATCGTTTTCAACTTATCATTGGTATCACGACGCAGATTACGTACAACTATCTTTTTATCTTCGGCTTCTTTTTTGACCACTTTCACCAGTTCTTTACGTCTTTCTTCCGTAAGTGGTGGAATTGGCAAACGAATTACTGTTCCATCATTAACCGGATTAAATCCCAGATCTGCTTTGAGAATTGCCTTCTCAATCGCACCTAAAACCGATTTATCCCAGGGTTGAATCAAGATCATGCGTGCATCCGGCACTGAAACACCAGCAACTTGATTTAGCGCAGTCGGTGTCCCGTAATACTCTACTGTCACCCGATCTAAAACATTTGGATTAGCACGCCCGGTGCGTACTGCTTGAAATTCCTTCTTAGCTGACTCAATTGCACCTTTCATGTGATTTTCGGTTTCTTTTAATAATTCTTTAATCAAGATTATTTCCTCCTCGCACAAACGTTCCTATTTTTTCGCCTAAAACAATCCGGCGAATATTACCTACTTGATTCAGATTAAAGACTACAATGGGAATCTGATTATCCATACATAAAGAAGTAGCGGTAGAATCCATTACTCGTAAACGCTGTTGCAAAACTTCCATGAAATTAAGATCTTCAAAGCGTACCGCGGCAGGATCTTTTTTCGGATCAGCACTGTATACTCCATCAACCTTCTTCGCCATCAGAATAATCTCTGCTTCAATTTCTGCAGCACGTAAAGCTGCAGTGGTATCAGTAGAGAAATATGGATTACCAGTTCCGGCAGCGAAGATTACCACACGTGCTTTTTCAAGATGTCGTACTGCACGACGTTTAATGTAGGGCTCAGCAATCTGACGCATCTCGATTGCCGTTTGTACTCGGGTTGGAATATCATGCTTTTCAAAAGCATCCTGTAATGCCAGTGAATTAATCACTGTCGCCAGCATTCCCATATAGTCAGCAGTTGAGCGATCAATTCCAGTATGACTGCCTACTGCACCCCGCCAAAAATTTCCACCACCAACCACTACTGCCACTTGCACACCCATATCAATAATCTCTTTCACCTGAGCAGCAATCGAATTTAAAACTTCAGGTTCAAGTCCAAACCCTTTTTCACCTGCCAAAGCTTCTCCACTTAATTTTAGAACAATTCGTTTATATTTAGGATTATCCATCTCTTCAACCTCCATTGCTAAACTATTATTTACGTGCAAATTACTTAGATATTTTCTGAAAGATCTAATTTATTTTATCATCGCGAAAAATCCTTAGTGCTTTGGATATTTTCACTCGATAAAATACAAGATCTTTATTGGAAAATATATAGTGATTATCATCTCTTAATTATCAATGATTATTCTTCGCTTCTTCTCTTTTTTTTCCTGCTAGTGGACAGAAAAAAAGGAACACTTGCGTGTTCCGTCAGCCTTAAGCTTTGATCTGCGACATAACTTCACTTGCAAAATCATCGCTGCGCTTCTCGATTCCTTCACCTTTTTCGAAACGAGCAAATTTAACAATTGCTATTTGCTCACCCAACTTGGTGTTCAATTCTTGAATTAACTTATTGATGGTCTTCTCACCATCTTTAATAAAGACTTGCTCGTTAAGACAGATCTCCTTATAAAACTTCTCCAGACGTCCTGTCATAATTTTTTCCGCGATTGCTTCTGGTTTACCTTCATTCATTGCTTGTGCTTTATAGATTGCTTTTTCACGTTCTAAAACTTCAGTAGCAACTTCCTCACGTGAAACACACTCTGGACGAGCAGCAGCCACTTGCATGGCAAGATCTTTTAAGAAACTAGCGAATTCAGGATTATTAGCTGTTTCAGCTTTGCTGGTGCTACATTCTACCAAAACACCAATCTTACCACCCATATGTATATAAGACTCAACTGCACCAGTTGCAATCTGGAAGCGAGCAAAACGTCTAACCGTCATATTCTCACCAATAGTTGCAATTAAACCAGTTACAGTCTCTTTTACTGTTTTACCATCCGCCATTGGCAGATCTGCTAAAACTTCAGTACTATCAGGATTTTTCTCCGCAATCAAGACTGCTACATTTTGAACAAAATTTTGAAAATCTTCATTTTTGGCGACGAAATCAGTCTCACAGTTTACCTCGACTAATACGCCAACCTTTTTATCAGCAACCACATAAGCATTTACCAAACCTTCAGCGGCAACACGTCCAGCTTTCTTAACCGCAGCCGATAAGCCTTTTTCACGTAAATACTCAATTGCTTTCTCAATATCTCCATTCGTCTCTCCAAGGGCTTTTTTACAGTCCATCATTCCTGCCCCGGTTCGTTCACGTAATTCTTTTACTACCGCTGCTGAGATCTCTGCCATCTCTTCATCTTCCTCCTTATATTTAGTCTTGATAAACTCTAAATAAACAAAAGGGTGGCTCGGTTACCCTACCACCCAATTGGTTAAACTTCTTGAGCCAATTCCATCTCCGCTAAATCTTCGACGACTTCGGCTTTACTCGCTGGGGCAGCAGTATCGGTCAACTGAACACCTTGTTTGGATTCCAAAACCGCATCAGCGATCTTTCCTGCCAATAATTTAACAGCACGAATAGCATCGTCATTACCCGGAATTACATAATCAATCTCATCCGGATCGCAGTTCGTATCGACAATTCCAATGATCGGAATCCCTAATTTTTTAGCTTCAAGCACTGCAATACGTTCTTTACGTGGATCAACCACAAAAAGTGCACCTGGCATTTTGTACATATTGCGAATTCCGCCTAAAAACTTCTCCAAACGGGCATGTTCTTTTTGAAGTTCTAAGACTTCTTTTTTAGGAAGTGATTCAAATGAACCATCCTGTTCCATCTGCTCAATCTTGCGCAGACGATCAATCCGTGAACGAATTGTCTTGAAGTTGGTTAAAGTACCACCCAACCAGCGTTGTGAAACATAGTACATGTTACAACGTTCAGCTTCTTCACGAATTGCGTCTTGAGCTTGTTTTTTGGTACCAACAAATAGAATGGTCTCTCCGTTTTCAATCACTGAACGAGCAAAGTTATAAGCTTCCTCGACTTTCTTTACCGTTTTTTGGAGATCGATAATATAGATCCCGTTTCTTTCGGTAAAGATAAATTGTTTCATCTTAGGGTTCCATCGTCTTGTTTGGTGACCAAAATGCACGCCGGCTTCCAGCAATTGTTTCATGGAAATCACAGCCACATTAGCCACCTCCTCTCTTTGGTTTTTTTCCGCCGCTACTCTCAATTCTTAATAGCCTATCCTCAATCTTACAGATAGACCACTATTAAGATCCAGTAGCGTGTGTAATTGAGATTGGTAAATTAATTTACGAGCCAACCTTTAACACTGTTTGATAGTATACCACAAATATTACTAATTGAAAAGATTTTTTCATCATAATCTTTAACTTTATTAGTGATTTTTTCGCCAGTACCCACCTTTAGCAAATTTTTCAGGGCAGATCTCCTATTTTATCCTCAATCAGTTCCTCTCTTATAAAAAATCCATAAGATAAAACTGGAGGTGATTCTAAAATGAGTAGTAAAAAATCAGTCTTACAGAGCATTAAAACATTAGCACAAGAAGTAGCTTTTTGGTTAGAATATCCACCAACTGATCCAATTCAACTAGTTCATCTTAGAAGCAGCATCGCCCTTGCTATTGGTGCCGCACGTGCGCTACCATGTTTAGAAAAATATGAAGTCATTGGTGAATTAACTAATGCTGAAGAAATTTTACTCAACAGCACTCTTTATCCAGATCTACAAGTACGCTTAAGTCTAGCTCTACAACTGATTCAATTAGCCGCTCTCAAAGCTCAATTATTAAATTGCGGCTGCTGTAAATAATTTTTAACTTTCGGGCACACAGATCACAAACATAGAGACGCACTACGGTGCGTCTCTATAATTCAATTAATGATTACATCTTAATCCATTTACGCCATAATAATTCTCGTCCCACAATACATGTACCAACCCAGGCAGCTCCTACTGCCCAGCCTGCTAAAACATCACTTGGAAAATGTACTCCAAGATAAATCCGGCTTAAACCCACCAGAATCGGGAGTAACAAAAGAATCCCTATCCCAAGATTACGTTTCCAGGATGAAGGTAGAAAACGCAGTACCAAATAGGCTAAATACGCAAACATCACC
>JBFYZC010000441.1:0-3403 GCA_041309705.1 Bacillota bacterium
AAGAATGTGGTCAATGCCTGTCAGGCGATTGATGCGGAGTTAGCATATATTTCGACTGATTATGTTTTTGATGGAATATCGCCGACGCCGCGTTTGGAGTATGAGACCCCCAATCCGCTAAGTGTTTATGGTAGAACGAAACATATGGGTGAGGAGCTCGTCAAGACTCATCTCAGTAAATTTTATATTGCTCGTACCGCCTGGCTTTTTGGTGATGTGGGGCATAATTTTGTACGTACAATGGTCAATCTTGCGCGCGAAGGAAAAGACTTGCGGGTGGTGGATGATCAGTTTGGTTCACCTACTTATGCCACTGATCTGGCAGTAGCATTAGCCGCCTTAATTAAAACCAAAGCCTATGGAATCTATCATCTGGTGAATGATGGTACTTGTTCTTGGTATGAATTTACCAAACAGATCTTGGCAGTGGCAGGAATTAATGGCATCAAGGTCGAACCAATTACCACAAAAGAATTGAACCGTCCTGCACCACGCCCTGCTTATAGTTATCTTGCTAAAGATGCCTTAACTGCACTGGAGATTACTTTACCAGACTATCAAGATGCTCTGCGACGGTTCTTTGCGAAAAATTAGCTCAACTAGATTAACCGTTATTGGAGGAGTCGAGATGTTAATGATTGGAATTGCCGGAGGGACAGGCTCTGGCAAGACTACAGTGGCGCAGGCTTTAGTGGAAGCTCTGGGAGTGAGTAAGGTTGCTTTGATCTCTCAGGATTCATACTATAAGGATCAGTCCACCAGACCATTTGAGGAACGGGTGAAACAGAATTACGATCACCCGGATGCATTTGAGAATGAGTTACTCTTTGCAGATTTGAATAAATTGCGTCAAGGAAAGCAGATTCAAGTACCAATCTATGATTTCACTCAGCATTGTCGGACGAAACAGCAGGAGTTGGTACTACCACGACCAATAGTCGTGGTAGAAGGAATGCAGATTCTTTATGAGCCATCGTTACGTGGGATCTTTGATATTAAAGCCTTTGTGGATGCTGACTCGGATGTACGCATTTTACGCCGGATTATCAGAGACACCACGGAGCGTGGGCGGACGCTGGATTCGGTTTGTGAGCAATATTTAACCACGGTGAAACCCATGCATGAAGCCTTTGTTGAACCCACCAAACGTTATGCAGATATTATTATTCCAGAGGGTGGACATAATACTGTGGCGTTGAGTCTTTTGATCTCACGAATTAAACATTATCTCTATGAGGTAGAGAGTATTGCACAGTAGTTTTATAGTAAGTGAGAACCATCTGATTTTTCGGATGGTTTTTTGTTTCATGTTTTTAGCTTAAGCTTCATAGGCTTTAGCAAAGCAAATTACTGGAGGGAAAGATGCTAAAGCCTATTGTGGTAGTGATGGCAGGCGGGCGTGGCGAGCGTCTCTGGCCGCGCAGTCGGCGTAATTATCCTAAGCAACTGTTAAATTTGACTGGTGAGGGTAGTCTCTTACAACTGGCGATTTCACATGTTAAGCAGTTAACTACCCTAGAACGGATTATGGTAGTGGTAGGCATGGATTATGTAAGTGAAGCAGCAGTACAGTTACCAGAGATTCCGGTTGAGAATATTATTGCTGAGCCGGCGAGTAGAAATACCGCTGCGGCAGTTGCTGTGGCAGCTAGTTATATTCAGAAACGTTTTCTAAATGAGAATCCAGTCTTGATGATTATTCCTAGTGATACGCTGTTTTTGAAAGTGAATGAATTAGTGAAAGCATTGCAAGCGGCCTTTGAGTATGCCACAACAACTGGAACTGGAGTAATTCTGGGGAAGCAAGCCACTGCTCCGACTACCTGCTATGGCTATATTCTGCCTGGCGAAGAGCTTGCCACTCAAGCAGGGATGAAGCTGTATCAGGTTGCAGAATATCGTGAAAAACCAGACTATGCCAGTGCAGTTAAGCTTTTGGAAGACTCAAACTGCCTCTGGAATGGTGGAATCTTTGTCTGGCGTATGGATACTTTATGGACTGCTTTTAAGAGAATTTTACCTGAGTTTGAGATGGCTTTTCATGAGCTACTTCCTTTTTTAGATACCGAGTCAGAAGGTGAGGCTTTAAGGCAAGTATATCATCATCTCCCCGCACTCTCATTTGACCAGAGTATTTTAGAGCAGACGAAAGAGCTGGTGGTGATTCCAGCCGAGTATGACTGGCAAGACTTGGGGAGCTGGCAGGCGGTCGCGGATTATTTTGAGTTAGATCAAGCTGGAAATGCAGTACAAGGGGAGAATGTAGCATTAGACACCCAAAATTGCATTATCTATAGCAAGCAACAACTAGTGGCAACTTTGGGAGTGCAGGATTTAATAATTGTGGCAGTTGAGGATGTGATTTTGATCTGTGATCAAGCAAGGGCGCAAGAAGTCAAACATTTAGTGGCGAAACTATGTGCAGATGGAAGAAAGCGATGGTTATGAGGAAGAAAATCACACTTTTGTCTTTGATAGTAGGAAAAGCTTGATAAATTTTCTTACATAAGATATAATAGTATTACATAATTATAAAATGGAGGAAAAAATAATGGTTGGTGTTACTGAAGAAGTTAAGGTTGGAACTAAAAGCCAAATTGTAATTCCAACTCGAATTCGTAATCTTGTAAATGTTAATCCTGGAGATGTTCTGATTATGACAACTGATCGTAATGGAAGGATTTCTTTGGTGAAAAAACCACAAGATTGGGCAAAAGCAGCTTATGGTTGTTGTAAAGGGGTTTGGGGAGAGAATCCATCAGAATATTTGAAAAAAGAGCGGGAATCATGGGATTAGATGATTTTTTAAAAAAGTATCATAAAATTGCAATTGATACTAATGTGTTGATTTCATTATTTGCCAAAGAACCACTTGGGGAAGTTGTTTTTAAGTTGGTGGATGTAGTCGCCAATCAGGGAACACATGAATTAGTTACTTCCATTTTAGCATTTTCTGAGTGTATAGTAAAACCATATCGAGATGCTAATTGGGCGGCGCTTGACCAAATTAAATTAATGTTCCAAATGCCGAATTTGAAAGTAGTTTTAATTGATGAGATAATCGCTGAAGAAGCAGCTCGAATTAGAGCAGTTTATAATTTTAAGATGCCAGATGCCATGATTATAGCTACAGCAATTATTAGTGAAGTGGACGTTTTTTTAACAAATGATCTGCAATTATTAAGTTTAAAAGAGATTCCAGTGGTAAAATTAAGTGAATTATAGTTTAAAGACCGCTCAAAGAGCGGTCTTTACTATTAAAGTTCTTTAATAATCTTTTCTAATTCAGTATGAATGATCTTTTGAATCTGCTCCAGATTCTCAGTAGAATCAGCCTCGAAGCGCATAACCAGTACTGGTTGGGTATTGGAAGCACGTACCAGACCCCAGCCGTTCGGGAAGA
>JBFYZC010000442.1:0-2501 GCA_041309705.1 Bacillota bacterium
AATTCGAATTTCATGATTTTATTAATATGATTGTTTAATTCCCAAGGAGTACCAGCACAAATTCTACCAATGATCAACTCAATCGTTCCATCGATTAGGCCGCCATTTTCACCATCAGCTATTTCGCCCCATAAATCATCATTATCATAATTGAAAGTCCCATCTAAACAGGCATAATAGATATCTGATGGTGCTCCAGTATAGGCTGTTTTGGTTGAATCGATCTGTTTTTTAATGTCTGTATTTGGATGTAAGATTAAACATCGGGTAGGAATTAGATTGGTATCACCAGCTAAGAGGACGAATTTGGTACCATTATTCTTGTAACAATTGGATAAGTAGTTGCGGATTTTTTCCTGAGGATCAGTACCAGTCTGTGTAGCAAAGATATATTCAATTGTGGCAATAGTAGTGCTGAACCCTTGAGACGCTCTTAAACTACGTAAGCGTTCACAGGCACTTACAAATAATCTGGGAGTAATAATTAGGTACTCAAATTGTTCGTAGCTGCCAGTAAGAGTATAATCACCAGCCAAATTGGGATTTCTGTAGATCATTGGATTAGCTGCACTGAGAGTCTCGGGATTATCAACCATTGCTTTGATTTCATTGAGAGATTCGATTTTTTTAGTGGAGTGATGATCGGTTGTGGCAGTATTAGTGATCTCGACTTTGAAAGTGATTTGATTGGTAGCAAAAAGTTTACGGGTGACTGGATTGTATTGCACGGGGAAGAAAGGAACTGCTGCTATTTTGTAACCATAGTAGTATTGAGTAATACTTTCGAGCAGATTTGAGGTAGGATAAATGGCGTTAGTAGTGTAAATTTTTTCATTACGTGTGGCTTTGATTTGGCTGGGGTCTTGATCACTTCTGAGCATTGGAAGATTATATTGAAGCTCATTTTGAATTGATAATTCAGTGATCTTTTGATTGATGATTGAAACATTACTAATCATTTCATGATCTTGAAGATAGAGACGGAGATAATCAAGGGGCAGGCTAGGGGCACCAACTTCTGTATGTGAGAAAGGAAGATTAGTTTTTTGATTAATACGTTTGAGATTGACTACAGCGTTGTTTGAGGTATTGAGGGTAATTGATGGTTGGTTATAATTGATCGTGAATTCGTAGGTGCGAGATGTTTGATTGCTACTAGCGAAAGTAAACCCAATACAGCAGAAACTGACTAGCAAGATCAAGAAAATAATTTTAAATTTCATTGCTAACATCTCCTTTTTTAATTTTTTTAAGTAAAATATATTTTTAATCATTATTTTAAGAATGAAAGAAGTCATAATAGGTGAGAAGAGACTTCTTTCATTCTGATACTAAAGAGAAAACTATTTTACAGTAACTCCGTATTGCACCATTTCTTTGAGATTTTTATCAATGGGGTCACCAGGTCTTCTAATTTCTGCTTTCCAGATATAATCCGTACCTGGAGTAGGACTTGCATTCACGATTACTTCAACTGTCCCAGAGCTACCTGCAGTTACCGTAACTAAGCCTTTACCAAGCCATTTCCAATTTTTATCAAAGAGGTGTACCTGAATCTCGCGTGTTCCTTCATTGCTGGCAACGTAATTGAGTTTAATGGAATATTTTTGGTCAGCCGCTTTGATTTCTTTGGGGACTGAATTCCAGGAGATATCATCAGTTACTTGTGTTCCATCATCTTTGAGCGTGATATTATATTGGAAGTTTTCACCAACTGAAGGATCATTCCATGGTGCGCCTTTAGGACGAATTTCAGCTTTGATGATGTACTTGTAGCCGTATTCTAAGCCATTAGGTTTGGCATTCAAGATTAGTTCGACCTGACCATTATAATTGCCTTTGGTGATAGTTGTTTTAGCATCGCCAAGCCAGATCCATTCACTACTTTGTTTGAAGAGATTTAAGACTAGATCATAGTCTTGTAGTCCATCAGTGCTATATTCAAGTTTAATTGGATACTTACCAGTTTTATCTATTATGGTAGGTGGATTGATCATTTTGATCAGGTTTTGTACATAGAAAGTACTGGTAGTTTCTTTAACAATGCCATCATTATCTTTGATGGTTAATTTTAATTGATAAGTACCTGATTTCGTGGGAGTAAATGGATATTCATAGACAATATTATTTTTGCTCTGTGAAGCTTCAGGAGTATTCTTTTTGTACTCGGCAAGGATATTAATGGTAGTTGTTTGATTGTCGATTAAGCTTTTGATATCCAAGCTAATCTCTGTTATTTCGCCATCTTCATCTTTCCAATTACCAGGATCAGTGGCAGAGACTTTGATTTTTGGAGTAGTATAGATACCTAGTTTTGATTCGTTATATGGATAGAGAATCTTAGCAACGGGTGGTTTGTACTCAACTACTTTAAATTCGAGAGTCTGATTTGCTGTAGTAGTGGAGCGAAAATCGTGATTATCAATGGCAGTGGCTTTGACCTCGATTTTGTGATTGCTATTACCTTGACTTTGTTGGGCGTTAAGATCTGAAGAGCACAC
>JBFYZC010000443.1:0-10838 GCA_041309705.1 Bacillota bacterium
TGTGCTCTTCCGATCTGCTTTACCGCTTTGCTGCGCGAAGCTGACCTGAGTGGTGCTCATGCTTATCTGAAAAAATTCTTTACCTCATTACAGCAAGCAAAACCCGTCCTCACTAAAAATCTGCTCCATTTAGCCGTAGTTGATCTGATTAATCAACTCATTCATACCTTATTAGAATTTAATGCTCCTTTGGAAGAGGTCTTTCTTACCGAAGTCGATCCCTTAGCATGGGTCAGTCAAGCCGAAACAGTCTCGCAATTAGTCAGCCTAGTCGAGACGCTCACCCAACAAGCCATCGCTTTTATTGCCCACTACAAACAAGATCTCAGTAAAAATTTTGTCGAAAAAGCTAAAACCTATCTGGAAAAGAACTATCAAAATCCTGAGTTAAATTTAAATGAGCTCGCCACTCACGTCTATGTCAGTTCTTGCTACCTCAGCCATCTCTTCCGGCAGGTCACTGGGAGTACGATTAGCGAGTACCTTAATAAAATTCGAATTCGTGCCAGTCAACGACTGCTGAAAGAGACTCAGCTCAAGATCTATGAGATTGCCGAACAGGTTGGTTTTAATGATAGTCATTACTTTGGCATTGTTTTCAAAAAAACTACCGGACTCTCGGCACTAGAATATCGTGATAAAGTACAGCTGGATAATTTGCTATAGTTTCGAGCTGTTTCCAATATCTCATGTATAGGAGGCACTATGCGACTTAAACACTTTCTCTTACTCCTCTTTAGTTTGATGATTCCAATTAGCCTCACTAATGCTACTCCCCAACCACCCATCAAGCTCATCTTCACCACTCCCAGTGAGGATGCAGTTGGGGCAACGCGTACTTTGATCAAAAAATTCAATGCCACTCATCCTGGTATCGTAGTACTTCATCGCCCCCTCTCTTCCTCCAGTGATGGCTGTCATAATTTCTATGTAACTTCCTTCATGTCAAAAGAAAAAAATTTTGATGTTTTAGCGGCTGACGTTATCTGGACAGCAGAATTTGCTGCTGCGCTCTGGGTCGAGCCACTCGATTCATATCTTTCTCCCCAAACCAAAGCAAGCTTTATTCCCTCGGTGCTCAAGACCTGTAACTATCAAGCACGCCTGTGGGCAATCCCCTGGTTTACTGATACCGGCTTACTCTATTACCGCCAAGATCTGCTCGCCAAACCACCACAAACCTGGGCTGAATTAATCAAGCTTTCCGAACGCGAGATCCAAAAAGGTACTGTTCCTTATGGTTACATCTTTCAAGGAAATCAATATGAAGGACTGATCTGCAATATTCTTGAATGTATCTGGAATAATGGCGGAGAGATCACCCAAGGAAACGAGCTCAAACTAGACTCACCACGTACAATTGCCGGAGTTAATCTTCTGGCTAATTTAATTAAAAATAAAATTACTCCGTCAGCCGTAACCTCTTTCCAAGAAGAAGATGCTCGTCTTTTCTTCCAGGATGGTCAGGCACTCTTCTTAAGAAGCTGGCCCAACGTCTGGGCAACCTTAAACAACCCCACTTCCAAGCTACGTGGTAAAGTAGGTATCGCCCCACTTCCAGCTGGTTCAGTCGGGCAGCAAGGCATTGGCTGTTTGGGCGGTTGGAATCTAATGCTCAATCATGCCTCAACCAAGAAAAAAGCTGCCTGGGAGTTCATCTCCTTTATGACCAATGCCACACAACAAAGAAGCAATGCGATCATTGCCGGACGACTACCTACCAGCAACAGACTCTATCATGATCGATTAGTCCTCAAAGCTAATCCACACTATCCAAGTTTACTGCCTTTAATTTCAAGGGCTCGTCCCCGCCCAAGCTCTACCGTCTATCCCGCCCTCTCGGAAGTGATGCAAGAGTATTTTCATGCTGTTTTAACTGGTCAAATGAGCACAACCTCTGCCTTAGCCAAAGCTACTGCTGCACTTAAGGAGATAAAAGAACGCTAATGATGCTTTCTAATTCAGTAATTAATAAGTTAAACCAGCTAAAATTACATACCCAACTGCTGGGGGTACTTTTTACTCTCGCCAGCTTGACTGTGATCTTAAGCTCTTGGATCGCCTATACACAAGCAATTAAGGTTCTCAAAGAGAATTTTATCATTCATACCCATACAGTGCTGCAACGTACCAGAGACGATCTCCTCACGAAACTAAATAATGTTGAGAATACCTTGAACCTAATCTCGACTGACCAGCGTTTACAAAAATTAGGCAATTTCCCTCCCAGCCTCGCCAATCGCGAATTGACTAAATTCTTCATGGACTGTATCAATCTTAATAACTACCAACTCAGCACCCATTCAGAGCGTAACTTTACTAGAAATTTAATTGATGAGCTAATCTTCACCAACTCCCAATGCACAATCCTCAGTCGCCGCGAACATTTCAGTGTCTATGGTCTGGAGAGCTACCTCCCCCCAGAGATCATGGCTAATGCTAAAATTGCTCAGGGTGAAGTACTCTGGTCACCGATCTTTCTCAATCAGCTCGGAGCAAAGATGAATTCAAGCTTAACCGGGAGTGCTGCCCGTGCCGAACTCAATCAGATCGCGGTGGTCAAGTATGTCACCCATGAAAAATTCAAAACCGGACTTGGCTACCTGAGCGCGAGCATTAATCTCTCACGTCTCGCGGAGCTAGTCGCTGGAATTACTCTAGGTAAAGCTGGCAAAGTCTATCTGATTGATGAAGAATCCAAAGTCTTAGCCGCTCAGGAGCAAGCGCTCATCTATCAACCCCTGCCACTTGATCTGACCTGTCGGCAGCAGCTTACCACTACCAAAACTGGTCATGCCGAAGGTTTATTTAAACAAAAAAAAGCCTTCATTCACTATCTCCCAGTTGGCTTAAACCAATGGAAGATCGTTGGAATCATCGAGAATCAAGAATTTACTGCTCAGGCAGCTCAGGTAGGCAACCGAATTCTTGCCAGTAGTCTACTCATTCTCCTCTTACTAAGTATCACTGCCCTCATGATCGCCCACCGGATTACCAAGCCCCTGCAGCAGATCTGCGAATTTCTCCAACAAGTTACCTCTGGCGACCTGACACTACGTACTCAGGCTACTGGTAGTCACGAAATTGAAGCACTGGCGACCCAGGTAAACCAGTTAATTGAATGGACTGGGCAGTTTTTAGAGGAAATCTACGAAGAGCAACTCTTCAAACGCCAGGTAGCCCTACAAGCTTTGCAAGCTCAGATTAACCCCCATTTTCTCTATAATACCCTTGATTCGATCTCCTGGACGATTCAGTCCGGGCAACGCGAAGTTGCCACTGGGCTCGTCACCTCGCTGGCTGATTTTTTCCGTGTTAGCTTAAGTGGGGGACGCGATCTGGTCAGCCTTGCCGAAGAATTAAAACATGTTCAGAGTTATCTCCAGATTCAAAAAGTACGTTACCAAAACTGCCTCGATTATCTACTCGATCTTCCCGAAGAATTTTATCAGGTAGAGATTCCCAAGCTTACCTTACAACCTCTAATCGAGAATGCTATCTATCATGGGATCAAACCAAAAATCGAAGGCAATGGGCTAATCTGCCTCAGTGGTAGCCAGCTCAATCCGACCACCTTCCGCCTCACGATCACTGATAATGGTGTCGGAATCTCTGCCACAGCTTTAGCAACTTTGAATACCGCCCTGACCACTACTAACTACACTCCTGCCACTGATGGCAAAGGTTACAGTCTCTTAAACATCAATTCCCGTCTCAAACTCTACTTTGGCAAGGAATATGGACTACACTACCGTAGCAAAATTGGCGTGGGCACCAAGGTCGAAGTCTTGCTCCCACTGCAACTAAGCAAGTGAGTGAATTTTCACTCGATAAAATATAAAATCTTGATTGGAAAGTATCTAAACTGAACTGATATTTTCTATACGCTGATAATAGATTATGTTATAATATAAAATGATTTTATTTTATTGATAAAGGGATGAAGTTGATGGATTTAATTATCAAAGCGATTATTCTCGGAATTGTCGAAGGAATTACTGAGTTCCTCCCGATCTCTTCCACCGGACATTTGATCTTGTTCGGGCATTTTCTTGGTTTTACTGGTAGATTTGCCACGATGTTCGAGATCATTATCCAATTAGGGGCGATTCTTGCGGTAGTTTGCTTCTATCGCAGTAAGATCTGGGATTCACTCCAGAATCTCAAACCGGGTGCCTGGGGATTTAAGTTATGGTTCTGGATTATCATTGCTTTTCTCCCTTCTGCGATTCTTGGGTTTACCACCAATGATTACATCGAAAAATATTTTTTCTCACCATTAACCGTTTCAATCGCTTTGGTTGTTGGAGCATTCTTAATTCTCATCGTGGAACAGATCTTTGCCAAAAGCCATAAATGCGATGACATGATGCAGATGACCACCAAAAAATCATTCATCGTTGGCTTAGGACAATGTCTGGCATTAATTCCAGGCATGTCAAGATCTGCCTCGACCATTATGGGTGGCATGTTTGCTGGTTTCTCGGTCAAAGCCGCAGCAGAATTCTCTTTCTTTCTTGCGATTCCGACGATGTTTGCTGCTACTGGTTTTTCCTTGCTAAAAGGCTTCGCCGCTATGACCATGAATGAATGGATTGCCCTCGCAGTTGGCTTTGTCGTCTCATTCATCGTTGCCTTCTTGGTAATTGGGAAGTTCCTTGCTTTCCTTGGAAAACATTCGTTAAAAGTTTTTGCCTACTATCGACTGATCGTCGGAGTAATCATGCTCTTCTTAATCACCCAAAATATTATCAAATTTTAAATCATCCTTTGTCATAAATAAAAAACAAGATGGTCTGAGGTTAATCTCAGATCATCTTTTTTCAATTTTTATTGATAAAAACCCAGCCATCGCGGCACGAAAGCTTTGATGGTTGGATTTCTAAACCAATAAAATATTTTCGGATAAAATTAAATCATCAGTCAATTAGCAATACAATTTTAATCGCATCTTTGTCAGCCATAATTTTAATATCTGCATCCAGCTCAGAATCTGAAACTATCGCAATCTTAATATCCAATTCATCATTGCTATCATCTTTAAGTTCTTGACGATTAGCTTTCAGGATCTCTTTCGCTAAAATCTTGGCACGATTTGCATGAAGAATTGCTCTTTCATACCAGCCAGCTCTATAAAGTTCACGAGCACGTTGTTGATGAGCAACCGCTTTACCAAGACCAGTATAGACGCCACCTTTTTTTGCTAACTCTTGTGCCTTTAAAATGGTATTTTTACTTTTACTTAAAACTAATTTTGCTTTAGCATGGGCTGGCAAAGTATTAACCTCTTTCGCCATCACTGCCACTCCAGTACAACTAATCAACATCGCGACCATTAAAAACATTACAAAAATTTTCTTCATTTTGATTTTCCTCCCAAATAATTCTACATTTATTTAGCTTAATATGTATCTGAATTAATAGACGCTTAATTTATCAAATGGTTCAAATTTTTTTAAATAAATTTATAAAAAAACTGTTGTTCAGAAGAACAACAGTTTTTTATCGATATATTCTTAATAAAATTAGTCCATTACCAATACAATTTTAATCGCATCTTTATCAGCAATAATTTTGATATCCAGATCTAAATCTTTATCAGAAGTGGTAGCAATCTTAATATCGATCTTGTCATCTTCATCTTTTAACTCTTGACGATTGGCTTTCAGTACTTCTTTGGCTAAAACTTTAGCACGATTTGCATGAAGAATTGCTTTTTCATACCAACCAGCTCTAAAGAGTTCACGAGCACGTTGTTGATGAGCAACTGCTTTACCCAGACCTGTGTACACGCCACCTTTTTTCGCTAATGCTTGAGCACGTTCGATTGTGTTCTTACTTTTGGTCATTACTTTTTTAGCAGCACTATATGCTGGTAAAGTAGTAACATCCTTAGCAAATACTGCAGCTCCAGTACAACTGATTAACATCGCGACCATTAAAAACATTGCAAAAATCTTCTTCATTTTAATTTTCCTCCTCGAATTTTTCATTATTATTTCTAGCTATTTTGTATTCGATACTATAGACGAATATCCTCTTAATTATGTTCCTTATAAATACATCTTTACCTTAATTTAATTTTTCTAAAAATTTTATACAAAAAGAGGGTGACCCTCAGGTCACCCCTTCTCTTTAAGCTTAATTATCAAACCGCGTTATGCACAAAGCAAGCAATCCGATCCAGTGGAATATCTGCTACTGCACCAAAGCACTGATCACGACATTCTCTTTCATCATAACGGTCATCACAATCACGACGATCACGACAGCCATCACCAATTGCGCAACATGGTACAGGTCCGCGCCGGATTACCAAACGAGCATGACAATTATTAACACTCATCAAGACTCCAGTAAATCCTCCACCTGATGGTCCACCACTAGTAGTATAAATCGTTACGGTTTCACCAATATGACGTGCTAATTCATTCCACATTATTAATTCCCTCCTTTTATCCATTCTACTAATAATTTATGAATTAAACTCACAAAAATCAACTAATTCATTACATCTGCCTACAAAAGTATTTTTTTAGCCTATATTCTCGAAAAGGAAGCAAAAACTCACTTCCTTACGAAAAATCACACGGCATTATGCACAAAACACGCAATTCGATCACAAGGAATCTGGGCTACTGCACCAAAACGATTCTCGCGACAACGCTCTCTTGATTCTCGATTATTAGTAAAACCATTCCCTAATTCTCCGCAACCGTCCCTTGTTTCGCGACGATCAGCGCAACCATCACCAATTGCACAACATGGGGTTGGTCCCTGACAAACAATCAAGCGTATCGAACATTCATCGGCACACATCAACACTCCGGTAAAGCCACCACCTGAAGGACCACCACTGGTAGTATAAATGGTCACGGTTTCACCAATATATTTCGCCATCTCATCACAGAAACAATTTCTCTTCTTTTCGTGACAGACACAGCTTTTTATCTCTTCATGACAAACACATTTTTCATCATAGCAAGAATGTTTATGTTTTGACATCTCAATTCCCCTCCTCGACAATTATCACTTATTCCTAAGATAATCTATGACGATGACTGAAGAAAATCGACATAACCATTCTTTTTGGCTATAAATTTATGTTTTTCGCCTAATTTGCCTTAAAAAAACAGATGACCTAAAAAGATCATCTGTTTCTCAACAACTTTAATTTTAATTAAATTGCATTGTGTACAAAGCAAGCAATCCGATTCATTGGAATATCTGCTACTGCACCAAAGCAGCGGTCATGACAATTATCCAGATCACGTTCATCACGGCAGCCATCACCAATCGCACAGCACGGTGCTGGACCTTTACGGATTACCAAGCGTGCAAAACAATCATTCACTGACATTAATACTCCGGTAAATCCTCCACCTGATGGTCCCCCACTGGTAGTATAGATCGTCACAGTTTTGCCCACATAATTACATAAATCGTCATTATTATACATTATTAAATTCCCTCCTTTTTAAAACCACCTGAATCTAATAATAATCTATGCTCATTAAAAAGGAGAGTCGACATAATTAGGCTTTCTGTCTATAAAGTTATGTTTTTTGACGAAATGCTTAAATCATATAATTAAACCCCAAAAAGTAAACTAAATACTCTTCGAGGCATAATCATCACATATTCTCTGAGATTTCATTACTTAATTCATTGACATCATCAGCTTGGCAGGGAAAATGCTCCGCCAGATGCTCTCCCGCCAGCTTAATTCCCAGACAGACTCCCGCTGCAAATTTACCGGCGCGAAACAACTCTTGCATCTGTGCCTTGGTTTGATCCCAAAAATTCTCCGGTACGACCTGATCAATTCCACGGTCACCAATGATTGCAAACTTCCGCTCCTCAATCGCGAGATAGATCAGCACTCCATTTTGTAATTTCGTCTCTGCCATCCCTAGCTTAGCAAAGACCTCCTGTGCTCGTTTGAGTGGTGCTCCTTCACTGGTTCGTTCTACATGAACCCGTATTTCGCCCGAGGTTAATCTTTCAGCCGCTTGAATCGCAGCGAAAATCTCCTCCTTCTCCTGTATAGAAAAGAATGACTTACGCTTCAGAAAATTCGCCACTAACTCTCACCTTCTTTTTAGATTACTTACCAGTCACCACTTGCGCCACCACCGCCAAAATCACCGCCACCACTACCAAAACTGGTATCAGAACCTCCGGAATTTCCACCCCAACTACTTCCACCACCAAAACCGCCTCCTCTTCCTAGATCAAAGCCACTGCCCCAGTACCATGGTTCACTATAGCCACCGCGAAAACTGCGTCGCTGCATCGCTCGATTGCGTACTCCTGAGATAATAAAGATCACCACCGCAATTAAAAACGCAAACGGCAAAGCATTATCTTTCTTTTTCGCCCTCGTCTTAGTAAATCCGGGATTGGCACTGTCTGCCGGAGGAGCTTCACCCGTAATCTCCGAAATGATCGTATTTACTCCAGCCAGAATTCCTGCATAATAATTCCCAGTTTTTAAATGTGGATTAATCTGATCTCGAATGATCCAGCCTGCTTTGCCATCCGGAACTTTCTCCTCCAGACCATAGCCAACCTCAATGCGGGTCTTTCGTTCGGCTTTTGCAATCAACAAGATCAAGCCATTATCTTTTTCAGCCTGACCAGGTTTATTCAGTTTGAAGAGCTGCTCAGTAAAGTCTACTACGTCCTGATCTTCCAGACTCTTGAGAGTTACTATCAACAACTGATTACTAGTTTGCTTCGCAAAATTACTCAATTTCACTGCCAGAGTCTCTTCTTCTGCCGCACTCAGCATCTCTGCTTGATCGGTTACGTATTCACTAATCTTAAATGGAGTTAACGCCCAGACTGGAGCTATCAAGCCCAGTAATAAAAAAAGGGCGATGATTAACGAGAGTTTCCGTTTCATCATCAGCCGCCTCCAATTCTAAAATTTTACTGATTAAAATCTACCACCGGATTCTCTTTTGCGGTTACTGGCACTTCAAAGTATTCTTTCTTTGCAAGCCCCATCATTCCAGCAATGATACTGCCTGGGAAGAGCTGAGTCTTAGTATTGTATCCCTTAACCAGTTCATTATATTTTTGCCGTTCCACCGTCAAACGATTCTCACTACCCTCCAGATTATCCATCAACCGATTGAACTGCTCATTTGCCTTCAATTGTGGATAATTCTCGGTCACCACCAGCAAACGGCTTAACGCAGAGGTTAGTTGACCCTCAGCCGCCGCCTTCTCTTTGACTGTGTTTGCCTGCATCAATTGATTGCGGGCATTATTTAGATTAGTAAAAACATCCTTCTCATGCTTGGCATAACCTTTGACCGTATTCACCAAATTTGGAATCAGATCATGCCGTCGCAGCAGCACATTATCGACCTGTTTCAATTGTGCCTCGACCTCATTATCCATCACTTTAAACTGATTTGAATAATTGATATAAGTCCCAAAGATACTTCCCACTACCAAAAGAATTACTAAAATTACACCAATTAAGATTGTTGAAGCTTTCATCTGTAGATTCCTCCTCTTTTACTAAAAAGAACGTAGCTAACCTCAAAATAATTTCATTTTTCAACTAAAATTTAAATTAAAATTCTTTGGTACTATCTAGCAGCAGCGTCACTGGTCCGTCATTGATAATCTCCACAATCATCTGACTGCGAAACTTTCCTTGCGCAACCGTTAATCCTAACTCACGCAGTTTCTGGCAGAAAGCCTCGTATAATTCTTCTCCTTTCGCTGGCGGTGCTGCGGTACTAAAACTCGGACGTCGTCCCTGCCGACAATCCCCATAGAGGGTAAACTGCGAGACTACCAAGAGTGGCAGGTGCAATTCCAACGCCGAGCAGTTTAACTTCCCTGCCTCATCCTCAAAGATCCGTAAATGAGCTACCTTCTCTGCTAAATATACGACATCAGTCTGCTGATCATTACTCCCCACTCCCAATAAAATCACCAGACCCTGATTAATCGCCCCAATTACTTCCTCGGCGACCGTCACACTGCCTCGCAAAACTCGCTGTACTACTGCGCGCATTTTTCGCCTCTCTCTTTTTTATAATTTTACTCGTTTTATTATTTAGGCACAATTTATTCATTTCGCTGATATTCATTGATTTTTATCGCGGAAATATTATTTCCGAGTTCAGAAGTTTAATTTCCTACTTTGGAAATATATTTTCCGACTTCAGAAATACAATTTCCTACTTTGGAAGTTTAATTTCCGAGTTTGGAGATACAACTTCCGACTTTGGAGATGCAATTTCTTATTTTGGAAAGATCATTTCCTACTTTGGAGAGATAATTTCTACAGTCAAAAATAAAATCTTCCCATTTCATACTTTCCAAACCATTATACTATACCATAGAATAAATTTGACCATAATTATATTATACCATAGAATAGTTATCAAAGAAGTACCTTCAGCTTAATCAATTCATCATTTAAACCTAAAAACAACTTCACAAATTATCTCGTTTCCGCAAGCAAACCTCCCAGAGTACCTTTACCTTCTGATAACGGAACATCTCTGTTTCTACTGCGTTGACTATCGTAAATCTATCCTTAAATAAATCATCGATCATCTGTCGGTCAAAGAATCTCTTCGACCCCACCTGAAACTGATAATAATTTCTTTCAACTTCAATACCACTTCCCGCCCCATAATTTATATCATTAATCGAATTCACTCTGCATAACAAAACCCCATTTCGGGAGAGCACTCGCGAAATCTCAGCAATAATCAAATTACTAGTCGCTAGGTCAAAGTAGTGCAATGATAAATCAGCAATTATAATTTTAACTGAATCATTTGCAAATGGCAATCCCAAACACA
>JBFYZC010000444.1:0-2519 GCA_041309705.1 Bacillota bacterium
ACATTATAGTCAGCATTTTCGTAAACTAAATAATTTACATTCTCTTCTACTTGAGAATCCTTCTTCGTGGCGGCAAAAACTCCCGTAGTTAACGAAAAAAAGATCAAAACCAAGAAACCTACCAATAAAATTCGCTTTTTAGTTAACATTAAATTATCCCCCTATCATCCAACCAGATAATACCATTTTACCTTAATTCTCAAAAAAATCAAGTCCAATCTAAAGTCTACTGCAACTTCTCTGCTACCACCACTGGTGCCGGCAGACTATTTAGCTCAACCTTACTTAACTTAACTACCTTCCCATCCACTCCAAAGGTCAAGACATTGCCTTCCCCCGAAACACCCTCGATCTGTAAACTTCCTGCCAGATAGAGATTCGCCCCACGACAGAATAAGGGCTGCTCTTTCGTGTAGGTAAAACGATTGAGAAGCTTCAACTTTTGATTTAAAATCAAGATAGTCTTAGCAGTACGTGGTGTGGTCGCATCTTTTACTAATTCCTGCAGATCAACCACTAAATATTCCTGTTTAGCTACGGTCAGATTCCCCACATGTGCTAGGTGAAGCACCATACGCCCAGTTCCAAACACCTTCTCTTTATATAGCGCCTGCAACAACAGTTGCCGTCCTTCTAAGACCGAAGTTCCAGCTCGCTTGGCACGTCCCAAATACATCATTGTCAAACCAGCAATTACTAAAGCCACCAAGAGTATCGAACTGATAATAATAATCTTTTTCTTCATGGTCATTTGGACAGAGCTTGTCTCAAGCAAAGACGTGAGCAAACTACTGCCAGCCCCTTTCTTATATATAGCTACAAATGGAAGTCATCTCCCTAGTCTTTCCAAGCGGGTAATCCAGGCATCAAAATGTTTACATTCAGCTCTAATAGTCTCTAAGCCAATCTCTTTAGCAATTTCCACTCCATGTAAGACTTTTTTATAACCACTGCAAATTCTTAATATTCGATGTGAGGGTGAAGTTTCTTTGGTATTATTAATATCTTCTGGTGACTTAAATTCTATCCTTTCTTGCTCCAATTCTACCACTACTGAAGAATCAAACCAACTTGCAAACGCCGCTGGTTTAGTAAAGAGAAGTGCTTCAAATTCATAAACCAGCAAATTCGGGATAAAATTTACCATCTGTAACTCTTTTTCAATTGCTTGCTCAATCAAATTTGCTTTTTCTTCCGAGTTTAACCCAGGCGATAACAGACTATATCCAGGAGTATCCTTTGGCAATCCATATAAATCAAGCATAGTCGTTATAAATGACTGTGCATCTTCCTGACATTTAATCTGGATTTGACGCTGAATTTTACCATAGGTCGAAACGCCACCACGTCCACTTTTACTAGTTTGCACTAAGATTGGATTAATAAGAATATTCAATCTCACAAAATGGTCAAGTAAAAGATCACGCACAAAAGTCTCCTCTGTCTGCCCTTCACAAAAAATATGTACTCGAATCATCTGGAAGGTCTCCCTCCTAGTAGATTCTTCTGCCAGAGCTCTCCTAGACTATAATCTTCCAGCCATTCTTTAAAATTTTCAGGTTCTAAGCGATTTAAAACTGACTTATTATCCTGGCGATTTACTACAACTATATCTTCAACATCAAATTCACTTAAGAGATCAGTAGATTGAGTTGAGATAATCAATTGTTTCTCTTCTGAAGCAAGCTTAATCAAGGAGGCTAAAACATTAATGGCATATGGATGTAATCCCAGCTCAGGCTCATCAATCAAAATCGTCTCTGCTTGCAAATTCTCTGGTTGTAAAAGCACTGTTGCCAAAGAAATAAATCTCAATGTTCCATCTGAGAGATAACCCGCTTTGAATGGAATATCACTTCCTTGGTCGAACCATTCAAGCTCAATCATTTCTTGATTAAGCGGTGCAGGTCGAAGCATAAAATCTCCAAAAAATGGCGCTACCAAGCGAATTGTTTTTACAATTCGCAGATAATGTTCTGGATAATTATTCTTTAACATAAATAAAAAAGCTGCTAAATTTCTCGCATCTGGTCTTAGGTATTCATTATCATTAATCTTTTGCAACTGTTTCACATACGCTGAATCACTGGTATCATGAAAATGATAAACACGCCACTTTTCCATATAAGGAATCACATATTGGTCAATTCCAGTCTTTGTTCCTCTCTTTGCCTTAGTTTCAAAATGTCCACTGCCTAAATCTTTATCTCCATTCATGTTCCACCAAACTGCCTCTTTTTCGTAAACCATCCGATTGTCAATGGTTGGGGTCAAAATCATTTTGTACCCATTATTTCCAAAATAGAGTTCCGTCAAAAGTTGTTCGGTTCTTTTGCGACTAAAATGTAAAATTGCATCTGGTCCTCCCTGCTGGCTGATGAATAACTGTAGATTCTCAGCTACCATCTGTTGAATCATTTTAAAAAAAGTTATAAAATTCGATTTACCAGCTCCATTAGCCCCAATCAAAACATTTAAAGCACCTAATTCAAGCTCACATGAGGCGATTGACTTAAATC
>JBFYZC010000445.1:0-19384 GCA_041309705.1 Bacillota bacterium
TTGACGCAGGGTTTGTTAATCAAGAAAAAACTAAAGCTTATTTCTTCAAAGATGATCAATATCTACGTTATGATATTCACAAACGCAAAACAGATCCTGGTTATCCAAGAAAAATCGCCGCAAATTGGCCCGGGGTTGCCCAGTTCGGTAAACTTGATACTGCCTTTCTTAAGCCAAACACCAACACTGTCTATTTCTTAAAAGGCGATCAATATCTTAAATTCAACATATCAACTGGCAAACCTTATAAAAATTATCCCCGAAAAATCTCCTCTGGCTTTGCTGGCATGGGGGCGTTTGCCAAAAATATTGATGCCTCAGTAACTCATCCTACTGATCCAAACAAAGTCTATTTCTTCAAAGGCACTCAGTATGTCCGCTACGATCTCTCCAATGCCAAAGTCGATCCTGGTTATCCAATGTTGATTTCAACCAATTGGCATCTTGATTCTACCGCTCCTTCAGCAACAAAAACAAGCAACTACAGAAAAATCATTCGTTTCAATACTGATATTTATATCTATACTACTTCCAGTAACGAGTTCGTTGATCTCGAAAGAGGTGAACCACAAAAACTCGAACCATTAAGCAAGATTAATAAACCCGGAAAAAAAATTTCCTGTAAGATTAATGCTGGTTTTTTCAATCCTAAAACAGGCGATGAAGATCTCTCAACCTACATTGATGAAGGAAAGTATTTTAATTCTGGAGTAAGTAATTGGATTGATTTCATTTTTTGGAAAGATGGTACGACCGAGATTAAAAATAACATTGGTAAAAATAGTAAGAAAATATCACATTATCAAAAAAACACCCATTGGGTGCTCGGTGTTCCTTTAGCAATTGTTGTTGATGGTAAAAAGCAACTCTTTGGTGCTTACAATCACTCCGAGATTAAAGCAATTGCCGATTCCAAACACCCACGCACCTTAATTGGTCAAAAAGCCGACGGAAATTTTATTTTAGTTGTCACTGGCGGTAGAAATCACGGCGGCATAGGTTTAACTGCTGCTGAATCAAGTTCACTGATGTTAGAGTTTGGCTGTGTCAATGCCGTAATTCTTGATGGCGGAGGTTCGAGTGAGATGATTGTAAATGACAGGATAGTGAACAGTCCTACTGATGGGGCAGAACGCAACATCGGTAGCGCCTTTATCGTTTATAATAAATAAGCAGTTTAGCTTTGAACAAGCAAAGAGACACACAAAATTGTGTGTCTCTGCTTTATTTTTAACCTCTCAAAGTCTCCCTCACCAACCCCACAAACTCCAGCACTTCTGCTTCAGTAGTCACAAATGAGGTCATCAAGCGTACCTCATCAAGCTCCTCCTCCCAGAGATAAAAACAGTACTGAGCTTGCAAGGATGGTAAATACTCTGCTGGAATTGTGGCAAAGACCGCATTCGCCTCCACTGGTCGGGTCAAGCTCACCTTGGGAATTTCTTGTAACTCTTTTGCTAAGAGCTGTGCCATCTGGTTTGCCTGCTGGGCATTTTTAAGCCAAAGCTCATCCTGGAATAACGCTAGAAACTGTGCTGCCAGATACCGCATCTTCGAGCCGAGTTGCATTCCCTGTTTACGAAAATATTTAAAATTCTCATCCAGACCGGGTCGTAAAAAGAGCACTGCCTCACCGCAAAGCAGACCATTCTTCGTCCCACCAAAGGAGAGGAGATCTACGCCAGCTTCACTGGTGATCTCTGCTAATGAAACTCCCAAAAAAGCTGCTGCATTGGCTAGTCTCGCTCCATCCATATGTAACAACAAATCATGTTGATGCGCAAAGTCAGCAAGCTCACGTAATTCTGCCGGGGTATAGACTGTCCCATACTCCGTCGCTTGACTGAGCGAGATTACTTTTGCTTGATTATGATGTTGATTCCCGCGCGCCTCAAGTTTTTGAGCAATTGATGCAACGGTAAGTTTCCCATTCACGCTAGGGACAGTGATTAATTTGCACCCAGTGAATTTCTCTGGCGCACCAGCTTCATCGACATTGATATGAGCAGTTTCGGCGCAGAGTACAGCATGGCAGGAATCAGTGACCGCTTTTAGTCCTAGAACATTCGCCGCAGTGCCACTAAAAACCAGATAACTTGTGATTTGTTCCCCAAAGACCTGACGCATTAGTGCTTCAAACTCTTTGGTATAGGGATCATCACCATAAGCCGCTGCCATTCCTAAATTCACTTCACTAAGTGCTGCCAAAACTGCCGGATGCACTCCAGCATGATTATCACTGGCAAAACTTCGCCATTCTTTCATTCCAAATCAGTCCTTTCTATTAGGTTAGACGCATCCAGATTATACATCTACTATTTCACACATCGGGGATGAGATAATATTGCATTATGGTTTAAAAGAAAATAAAGGATTATTAAAATTATTAACGTATAAGCATATAAAAAACAGGGAGATTTCTACAGAAAGAAGTGAAACATTGACTAGTTCAGATAAATCCATCGCCTATATGGAGTATATTTCAAGAATTAATAAAGTACAAGATTACATTGAAACTAATCTTGGCGGAGATCTTTCCCTGGCTACCCTTGCCGAAATTTCTGGTTTTTCAAAATTTCATTTTCATCGAATTTTTAGTGGTCTGGTACACGAAACACTATTAAGTTATATTAATCGACTCCGTATGGAGCGAGCTATCTCTTTACTCTGCTACAATCCTACACTAAGCATTACCGAGATTGCACTCAGGTTAGGTTTTTCTGAGACAGCTGCCTTTTCCAGACTTTTTAAAAAACATTTTGGCATCAGTGCCTCCGAAGCAAAACAAAACTACCGCAAGAATTGCCAAGTGGAGCGCAAGAATGGTCAAGCTATTTCTCTCTTACCACGCTATAATGAAAACATCACCAATATCCCCAGAAAGGAAGATGATGTTATGTTAGTTAAAGGCAAGGTCGAGGTCAAAACAATTCAAGCAATCAACGCGATCTATTTAAGGCACTCTGGTTCTTACGAAGAATTTGCAGTAGTCTTTCCACAGATGATGCAGCAACTATTTCATTGGGCGGAGGCGAGAGATTTACTATCTAACGAGTCAAAACCATTTGTCATTTATCATGATAATCCTGAATTTACGGTACAAGATAATTTAAAAACCAGTATGTGTTTGGTAGTTTCTCAAAAGGTAGATGTCAGTGGTGAAATAGGTAAGCTCACGATTGACTCAGGTAAATATGCGATTGCTCACTTTGAGATTGATGAACCAAGCGATCACAGCGCCGCCTGGGCTTATCTTTACAGCGACTGGCTTCCCCAGAGCGGTTTGCAACCTGATGAAGGCTACGTCTTTGAAATGTATCTGAATGACCCCAATACTCATCCCGAGAAGAAACACTTGATTGATATCTATCTGCCCGTAAAACCACTATAATTAAGCCCATCAGGATTATCTAAAGATTTGGTTGTTAATCTTTAGATAATCACCCCATACACTCTACATCATCCATCTTTAGACCTGCCACACTAACCCCATCCATATATTTTCTAATAAAGATCTTTGATTTTATCAAGTGAAAATATCCAGAGTACTAAGGATTTTTCGCGAAGATAAAACAAATTAGATCTTTTAGAAAATATCCAGAATAGTTTTGGTATCTGGAAAAGTTACATTACAGCCTTCCAATTTCGCACTATGATAGATATTCTCCACAATAAGTTTTTTGGCTAAAAAAACATTCTGTTCTTTAGTTAAAACATATTTATCCTGAAACATCAGAAAAACTCCTTTATCAGTTATCTTTTTTAAACTTCATGTAATCGAGCCATATTCAACGATTTTAATAATATATTTGAGTTGTTGGAGTGTCATAATATCACCTTTGCCATAGTTTTTCCTATGGCTATATGCTATAATTATATAATCAATGGCATTTACTAGCAAGATCTTTAATAATACAAAAGAGGGGGATAAAAAATGAGTGAAAATAAAACACTTGACAACTTGATGGAGGCATTTGCTGGAGAAGCTCAGGCTAACAGAAAGTATCTGGCATATGCCAAAAAAGCCGAAAAAGACGGCAAATTAAATGCTGCTAAACTATTTAGGGTTGCCTCTGATGCAGAAACCTTGCATGCCTTAAAGCATTTTGAGGTAGCAGGAAAAATTAGCTCAACAGCCGATAACCTTAAAGATGCTGTTGCAGGAGAAACTCACGAGTATAAAGAGATGTATCCTGACTTTGTAAAGGAAGCTGAAGCAGTTGGAAATAAAGCTGCACTTATCTCATTTACCTTTGCAATGAAAGCGGAAGAGGTTCATGCCAAACTTTATCAGGAAGCATTAGAGAATCTTGATCAGACTGAAGAAGTTTTCTACTATCTCTGCCCTGTCTGCGGAAATATTGAGAAATTCCAGCCTGAAAAATGTAGTATTTGTGGTGCCCCAGGTGAAAAATTTATTAAATATTAAAATTTCTGGCTGATGAAAATTTTTTATTAGAAAACCTCAATTAATTAAAGTTTTACTTATAAAAAGGGGATGCCGCTAACTACTTTTGAAAGCAGTTTTGCGACACCCTCTTTTCTCTCTCCACTTCCCTTAATTCAACCACCTAAGTACGCCTTACGAACCTCTTCACTGGCGGCTAACTCTTTTGCCTCGCCCTGCAGTACAATCTTTCCGGTTTCAAGCACATAGGCACGATTAGCAATTGACAATGCCAGATTTGCATTCTGTTCCACCAGCAAGATGGTTGTCCCAGTACGATTGATCTCTTTAACAATCGAAAAAATCTCCTTCACCAGCAGTGGCGAGAGCCCCATCGAAGGTTCATCCATCAAGATCAATTTCGGGCGAGACATTAAGGTACGTCCCATTGCCAGCATCTGCTGTTCCCCACCTGAAAGTGTTCCTGCCATCTGACGCATCCGTTCCCGCAAACGCGGAAACCTTTCGAAAACCATCTCGTAATCCGCCCTAACCTCCCGTTTATCTTTACGGAGATATGCCCCCAATTCCAAATTATCCATTACCGTCAGATTGGCAAAGATGCGTCGTCCTTCTGGTACTTGTGCAAGCCCGAGACTAACAATCTTATCAGCTACCATTCCATTGATTGACTGATTCAAAAAGCTGATCTCTCCCGCTTTAATTGGAATTAACCCGGAGATACTGTGGAGAATCGAAGTCTTGCCCGCACCATTTGCTCCAATCAAGGTAACAATCTCGCCCTCGTGTACTTCAAAACTAACCTCGTGTAGAGCATGAATCGTACCATAATAGACATCTAGCTTGTTTACCTTAAGCATCGCTTGCCACCTCTTCTCCCAAGTAAGCCTTGATTACATCTGGATTCTTACTAATCTCAGCTGGTGTCCCCTCGGCAATAATCTGACCATAATCCAACACAATCAGCCGCTGACAGATTCCCATCACCAGATTCATATCATGTTCAATTAGAAGAATGGTCAATTTAAACTTCTCACGAATAAAGCGAATCAAATGCATCAATTCCTGGGTCTCTTGAGGATTCATCCCTGCTGCTGGTTCATCTAACAGCAATACCTGTGGATTAGTCGCTAAAGCTCTTACAATCTCCAGTTTACGCTGCTCACCATAGGGGAGATTTTTGGCGAGCTCCTGACTTTTATGATCAATCTTAAAAATTCTCAATAATTCAAGTGCTTTCTGTTCAAGCTCTGCTTCCTCACGATAATACGATGGCAAACGTAAGATGGCTTGCAACGCACGGTATTTCACATTAAAATGATAGGCAATTCTCACATTATCTAAGACCGTTAAATCTTTAAAGAGTCGAATATTTTGAAAGGTACGCGCCAGTCCCAGTCGGGTAATCTGATATGGTTTCAAATTATTAATCAGCTTCAAAGCATCCTCTTTACGTGATTGCAAGGAAATCTGTCCCTCGGTCGGTTGATAGACGCCGGTCAGCAGATTAAAGACCGTGGTTTTACCAGCTCCATTTGGTCCAATTAACCCCACTAATTCCCTTGCTTGTAAATCCAGATTAAAATTAGTGACTGCTTTTAAGCCCCCAAAGGAGATCGAGATTTTATCAGCCTTCAAAATAGTCATCTGATTTCCCCTCCTTTGTTAACTGTTTTACCTTCACGAAGCTTGCGATACCAACCTTTAATATCTTCAATAATTCCTACTAAGCCGGCTGGTTTAAAGAGCATCATCAAAATCAGTAATAACGAATAAATTACTAGCCGATAATCTTCTAAAAATCTCAAAAATTCCTGTAAATAAGTGAGAATAAAGCCGGTCGCGACAGTTCCAGCAATGCTCCCCATGCCACCTAGCACCACAATTATTAAAAATTCACATGACTTCAAGAACTCAAAGGTCTTGGGGCTAAGATAACCAAAGACAATCGCATAGAGACCTCCACCAATTCCCGCAACAAAGGCTGCTAAAGTAAAAGCAAACATTTTATAATAGAAAACATTAATTCCCATCGAATTGGCAGCAATCTCATCCTCACGAATCGAGAGCAAAGCTCTTCCCGGAGAGGATTTAATCAGATTACTAATCATCAAGATTATCACCAGCATCACTAGAAAAACCCAGACAAAAGAGATCAGCGAAACAAAAAGCATATCCTCACTAAACTGAGGAATTCCTTTCAGTCCCGCTGCACCTCCGGTTAATTCACCCAAATTGTTTAAAAGACTGCGAATAATCTCCCCAAAGCCCAAAGTGACAATGGCTAAATAATCCCCACGCAACTTAAGAGTTGGAAAGCCAATCAGTAACCCAAAAAATGCGGTCATCAAGCCACCTAAGGGAATAGCAAAATACAAAGGCATCTGTAAACGCATTACCAGAATTGCAGTGGTATAGGCACCAATCGCCATAAAACCAGCCTGACCAAGTGCCAACTGTCCAGTAAAGCCAGAGATCAGATTAAGGCTCAAAGCTACAATTACCGCAATCCCACCCTGCGTTAGAATATTGGTGGTATATTCATCTATTATTCCAAAATACATTAAAGCGCCCAAAATCGCCAAAATAAGTATTCCAAATCCTAAAATTTTGATTATTTGGTCTTTCACGTCGTTCACCTACACTTTCTCACTGACGTTTTTGCCCATAATTCCAGCTGGTTTAACAATTAAAATTATGATCAAAATACTAAAAACAATCGCATCTGAGAGTTGCGAGGAGATAAATCCCTTACTCAAAGTCTCGGCGACCCCCAAGATCACACCACCCAACATTGCACCAGGAATACTTCCAATTCCCCCTAAAACAGCTGCTACAAAAGCTTTTAAACCGGGCATAATTCCCATATATGGCTCAACCTGCGGATAAGCAGTCGCAAATAAAATTCCCGCAGCGGCTGCCAGCGCAGAACCGATTGCAAAGGTCATCGAGATAATTCGATTAACATTAATTCCCATTAAAGAAGCTGCATTTCGATCATGTGAAACCGCTCGCATTGCTTTACCTACCTTGGTATAATTAACCAAAAAATGCAAAAATACCATTAATACAAGTGAAACACTAAAGACTACAATCTGTACCCCACTAATTTTAATTCCAAAAAAAGAAAAATCTTGTAAACTAGCTAAGACAGGAAACTGTTTCGGATTAGGACCAATTGGCTTCCATACTCGCGCCCCATTCTCTAGAAACATCGAGACTCCAATTGCGGTAATCAAAGCATTAATGCGTGGCGCGTTGCGCAGTGGTTTGTAACAGGTTCTTTCAATCAACACTCCAATCAAAGCACAAACCAGCATCGCCACGAGAAAAGAACAGAGATAAACCATTGGGGTTACTCCCAGATAAGTTAGGACAAAATAGCCTGCAAAGGCACCTAACATCAAAATATCACCATGCGCAAAGTTGATCAGTTTAACAATTCCATAAACCATCGTGTAACCTAACGCAATTAAGGCATAAATACTACCTAAAGCCAAGCCATTGGTTAACTGTTGCAAAAACTCATTTAAAAACTCCATTAAACCCACCTCTTTTCAAGTAAATATCAGATAAAAAAGAATAATGGGAGAATCCTGCAATTCCCCCATTATGGATCATCACTGTCATGTAATTTATCTCAAAATGTTATGGATTAACAGTACCAGCATATTCTGTAGTAAGTTTACCATCTTTACCTTTAACAATCTTTAACATGACCGCTGATTTGACTGGGTTACGTTTTGCATTAAACTTAATCTTTCCAGTCACAAATTTTCGATTAGTCTTCATCATTGCCGCTTTAACCTTATTAGGATCGGTTGAACCAGCTTTTTTAATTGCTTCCGCTAAAATATAGGTGGAATCATAACCTAACGCTGCTAAAGCGTTTGGAGATTCTTTATACTTAGCTTCATATTTCTTAACAAATGCTTTCACTTCAGAGTCATCGGAATCCGGAGAATAATGATTGGTATAATAGCAACCTAAAACCTCATCCCCGGCATTATTGGTGATCTCATCCCAACCATCTGCACCCAGCATTGGAATATTAATTCCCTGGCTGCGGACTTGTTTGGCAATCAAAGAGACTGTGCTATAGTAGTCAGGAATAAAAAGTAAATCTGGTTTGCTAGCTTTAATCTTGGTTAATTGGGCATTGAAATCTTTATCACCAGCACTATATGACTCTGAGGCAATAACTTGCCCACCAAGTTTCTTGAAACGATTCACAAAATTCGTCATCAAACCCTTAGAATAGTCATTGGTCACGTCATAAAGTACCGCTGCCTTCTTCGCTTTCAAGGTTTCAAAAGCAAACTGTGCTCCAACTTCACCCTGGAAGGAATCATTATAACAGGCACGGAAGATAAAATCACCCGCATCAGTGACAGTGTCATTAGTTGAGGAAGGGGTAATCATGATCACTTTCTTCGCTTGAGCATACTTAGTAATCGCTAAACTACAGTTACTGGTCAATGCACCAATAAATCCAACTACTTTATCACGTGCGACCAGCTTCATTAAGGCATTCTTTGACTTATCTGGACTAGCCTCATCATCTTCCACGATCATCTCAATCTTTTTACCTAAAATACCACCTTTGGCATTAATCTCACCGATTGCTAACATAATGGCATTCTTGGTTTGTATTCCATAAGCCGAAACCGGACCACTGATTGGTTGAATTGCACCTAGTTTAATCGTATTTCCTGCTCCTTGAACTGTCAATGCCGAAAGGGTTGCAATCAATAAAATCCCGATCATTCCCAATGCTAACCTACTCTTCTTCATGCAAAAACCTCCTTATAGATTTTATTTTTATAAAAATGCGATTATACTTTTCTGATATATTGAAAAGTACATAATCACATCTATCTAACTGATATGTATCTGTTATATATTTTCCGATAAAGATCTTTTATTTTACCGAGTGAAAATATCCAGCGTACTAAGGATTTTTCACGAAGGTAAAATGAATTAGATTTTTTAGAAAATATACAGTAAGGTTGTCCTTTGTACTTTCCAGAAGATCTAATTTATTAGAAAGTATATATGTCAAATTGACTGACATTTAAAGTTATTTTCTTGCAAAATATGTCTTACTTTTTACACTTAATATATCAGAAAACCTAGTTTAATGTCAACTTATCTTTAAAAAAAGCTAAAAAAATCGAGCCTTGTGTAAAGACCCGATTTTATATAATTAAAAAATTCAACTATTTTCCAATAATCCCTGCTAAAATTTCATCGATAATTGCCTGTACTGGCTGCATTCCACGCTCTCCGTCTTTACGGGTTCGCAACGCTGCGGAATCTGCTTCAGCCTCTCGCTCACCTACCACCAGCATATATGGGATCTTCTGTAATTGCGCTTCGCGAATCCGATAACCAATCTTCTCGTTACGCAGGTCAATCTCGGCGCGAATGCCAGCCTGACGTAATTTAGCCACTACCTGCTGCGCATAAGCATCATTAACTGGCAAAACCGGCAAGACTACTGCCTGAACTGGAGCTAACCAGAGTGGTAAGGCTCCTTCATAATGTTCTACCAGTACCCCAAAGAAACGTTCCAGCGAGCCCAGCAAGGCACGATGAATCATATATGGTTGATGATCTGCGCTATCACTTCCCTTATAGGTCAGATCAAAGCGTTCCGGTAGATTGAAATCAAACTGAATCGTGGAGCACTGCCATTCACGTCCTAGAGCATCTTTGATCTTCAGATCAATTTTTGGTCCATAAAATGCGCCACCACCCTCATCAACCTCAAATGCTAGTCCAGTTTTAGTAATTGCTTCTCGTAGTGCCTCAGTAGCTGCTTGCCAGCGAGATTCGTCACCCACTGACTTTTCAGGACGGGTTGAGAGATAAAGCTTAAAATTCTCAAAACCAAAGGCGCGTAACATCTGCAGGCAAAAATTCAAAGTACGGTCGATCTCTTCGGGCATCTGATCTGGACGACAGATAATATGCGCATCATCCTGAGTAAACCCACGTACCCTGAGCAAACCATGCAAGACCCCGCTCTTCTCATAACGATAAACTGTACCAAGCTCCGCCCAGCGGAATGGAAGTTCACGATAGGAACGTCCGCGACTCTGGTAGATCGCAATATGAAATGGGCAGTTCATTGGCTTCACATAATATGGTTGCCCTTCAACATCCATTGAGGCATACATGCTTTCATTATAGAATCCTAGATGTCCACTGGTCTCCCAGAGTGTACTCCGTCCGACATGTGGAGTATAGACCAGTTCATAGCCATTTTTGTAATGTTCATCCTTCCAGAACTTCTCGATCTCATGACGAATCCGTGCTCCTTTAGGATGCCAGAGTACTAACCCTCCACCGATCTGATCATCAATCGAGAAGAGATCCAGTTCTTTGCCTAATTTACGATGATCACGTTTCGCGGCTTCCTCGAGAAATTTCAGATACGCCTCCAGTTCTTGTTTACTAGCAAAAGCAGTTCCGTAGATTCGTTGTAACATCTCACGTTTGGCATCACCACGCCAGTAAGCACCGGCAACTGACATTAATTTAAAAGCTTTCAACCTTCCGGTACTCGGAAGATGTGGCCCACGACAGAGATCAACAAAATCACCCTGTTGGTAAAAGGAGATCGAGCCATCCTCTAGACTAGCGACTAATTCCGCTTTGTACTTTTCTCCGGCATTCTCAAAATACTTAATTGCCTCTGCTTTGGACATCTCGAAACGTTTAAAAGGTAGATCACTTTTGATGATCTTTGCCATTTCTGCTTCAATCTTCGGGAGATCTTCCACTTTTAATGACTCTGGTAGATCAAAATCATAATAAAAGCCACTTTCAATGGCAGGACCAATGGCAAGTTTGACCTCGGGAAAAAGCTGGCGTACTGCTTGTGCCATCACATGCGAGGCAGAGTGGCGAATAATCGGCAAGCCTTCTGAGTCAGAGGGTTTAATCAGACGCAATTCTACTTCACCATTTAATGATGTCTGGAGATCAACCAATTCACCATTTACTACTGCGGCAATCACTTCTTTGGCCAGACGTTCTCCGATTGATTCTGCTACCGCGAGCGCTGTAGTTCCTTCCGCATACTCCCGTACACTTTGATCTGGAAAGATTACTTTCATCTTCAAAACTCCTTTCAGTTTACTTTAAAATACCCAACACAAAACAAAAAACCCCATCCCTAAAATAAATTAGGGACGGAGTTAACCGCGGTTCCACCCTCGTTGGTCGTAAATACAACCCACTTGGCTGACTTTTAACGTCGTCAACACGCTGACTTATGTCGAAAAACCTTCGCCAGAGCGTCCAAGGTGGTTTAACTGTTCGTGCTTAGGAGACTCACAGCCTATGTCTCCCTCTCTGAAAGCCGTCATCAGTATCTTCCTCTTCATTCGCCAATTAATATTATCATAAATTTAAGTATATCCTCTCTAGCTACTTGTGTCAAGAGAATACTTGATTTTTTCTTTTACCAAGCGTAGCCGAAGGAGAAATTAGCTCCGCCAGGAATCATTATTCTATAACAATTATCTTGGTTTGATTGAGGATTAGGAATAGAATATGTAAAACAACCACTTGCTCCAAAATCCAAATATAAACCACTACTAAATACATATTTATATCCAAAAAGTAACCCTAATTGATATTCTGTCGTACAGTTATCATAGTAATAACCATTATAATCATAGTTTTCCGAACCCCACTTAGAGCGTGAACCATATCCGCCAAGATAAAAACCCGCTTGACCTTCAGAAACTGGATAATATTTGAAGCCTACACCAAAATAATTGCTATAATAGTTATTTGATTCTGAATAGTAATCAGTTCGACAACCAATGGTAGCATTTATAGATAGTTGGTCAAATAATGAATGTTCATATTCAATTCCACCACCGTTTTGGTCAATTCTTAATCCTAGACTGTTCTCTACAGCTAATACCCCACTTGACAACAGAAATAGCAACATTAGAGATAATCCAGTAACAAAAAATCTTTTCATTAAAAATTTGCCTCCCCCTGCAATAATTTATATTTTAAATTCACCACGCATAACCAAAGCTAAGATTAAACCCACCAGGAACCATTATATTACAGTAACTCTTTTGATCAAGTTTACGATTTCCAATAAAAAATTTGGCAATACCACTTGCTCCAAAATCCAAATATAATCCAGAATTAAACAGATATTTATATCCAAAACCCAATCCAATTTGATAATCAGTATAATAATCATCTACTGTATAACCATTATAATCAGTACGTCCTGAACTCATTTTGTGTTGTGAACCATAGCCATCAAGATAAAAACCTGCTTGTCCTTCCGAGATTGGGTAATATTTAAAGCCAAATCCCAAATAACTATAAAGTTGATTATTTGATTCTGAATAATAATCATATTCGTAACCAATGGTTGTATTTACAGATAATTTTTCAAATAATGAATGTTCGTATTCGAGACCACCACCATTCTGATCGGCTCTCATTCCCAGACTATTCTCCGCCGCCCATACTCCGGTTACGAACAGAACAACCAACAATAAAGCTAATAATCCACTTAAAAAACGTTTCATCAAAATCTCCTTTCATCTAACCTAGAACCATACAACCAGATAAACTAGATTAATTTTTACTTTCACACCTCTCGATAATTTCATCATAAATAAACATTTTTTATTATATCATACTATTTAATCATTTGTAAGTAAATTTTTCATTAATTGTCAAATTAAATTTACAATAAGTATTAATTATTTTAAAAAATAAATCATTTTTTGGTAATAAATTACAATCAATTCGACCTTCAAACTTAGTTTCCAAAAAAATAAAATCTCCCTCTTTACAATTATTAGCAAAAGCAGTATAATAAGATAATCATTAAATATATTTCGCTAGGGGTGCCGTGATTTCGGCTGAGAGAGAGCAATCTCAACCCTCTAACCTGATTTGGGTAATACCAACGTAGGGAAGCAAAAATTCTAAAAAGATAAAAGCTTACCTCGAGCAGGTAAGCTTTTTACTTAATAAGGGGAGAATCAAGATGGAGTTAATTATCAATGGAGTTCCCAATGAATTTGCAGAGCCTTTAACTTTGCAGGAATTACTAATCCTCAAAAATCTTGCTGGTCAACCAATGGTCATCGAGTTAAACCAGACCATCATCAAACGTGAACTCTGGAATGATACCAAGCTCAAAAATGGTGACCAGCTTGAACTTTTAAGATTTGTAGGAGGTGGCTAAATGGAAGATCAATTAATTATTGGCGGTACCAAGCTAAACAGCAGATTGTTCCTGGGCACTGGTAAATTTGCCTCATACGAGCAGATCCCTGCCGCAGTCGCGGCCTCTGGAGCACAAGTCGTAACCGTTGCCTTGCGTCGGGTCGATTTCGAGACTCCGGGCGAGAATATGCTGGAATATTTACCAGAAGGAACAGTAATTATGCCGAATACCTCTGGCGCAAGAAATGCTGCTGAAGCAGTACGCATTGCCAGGATTGCCCGCGAGAGTGGTTGTGGTAACTGGATTAAAATTGAAGTAATCTCAGATCAAAAATATCTCTTACCTGACAATCAAGAAACCATTGAAGCAACTAAAATTTTAGCTGCAGAAGGATTTATTGTTTTACCGTATATGTGTCCTGATCTAATGGCGGCAAAACGGATGGTCGAGGCTGGTGCAGCGGCAATCATGCCTTTAGGTGCACCCATTGGAACGAATCGCGGTCTCAAAACCGAAGAATTAATAAAGATCTTAATCGCAGAAATCGAGTTACCGGTTATTGTCGATGCCGGAATCGGACGACCTTCTGAAGCAGCGACGGCGATAGAACTAGGTGCGGCGGCAGTTCTAGTGAACACTGCGGTTGCTACCGCTGACCAGCCCGTGCTGATGGCAGAAGCCTTCGGCGAAGCAGTCCGGGCTGGTAGAAAAGCTTTCCTAGCTGGATTAGGCGGGACTCAGACTTTCGCCAGCGCTTCCTCTCCTTTAACTGGTTTTTTAAGATCAGAGTAAAACAATTTGACAAGTTTCCGATTACAGAAAGGTTAAGCTATGTCTTTTTATGAACTATTAAAAAAATATGAGCCTGCCGAGTTGCAGAATTACCTTAATAATTCTTCCTCTCAAATTGAAAAAATCATCCCAAAATTAACCTTAACTGAGCTTGAATTTTTAACCTTGCTCTCCCCAAAAGCAACCCCTTTTTTAGAATTAATGGCACAGAATGCTTATTTACTCAGCCTGCATCATTTCGGGCGTAATATTCTCTTATATACCCCGTTATATCTCGCTGATTACTGTGTTAATCAATGTGTCTATTGTGGCTTTAATACTACTAATCAACGCAAACGACGTCAATTAACGCTTGAGGAAGTTCGTGCTGAAGCAGCAGCAATCTCTCAGACCGGTCTGAAACATCTGCTCATCTTAACTGGCGAATCAAGAAAGCACTCCTCAGTTGATTATATTCGCGATTGTGTCAAAATTTTAAAAGAATACTTTACTTCAATCTCAATTGAGATCTATCCCTTAGAGACTGACGAGTATGCCAAACTGATCGAGAGTGGAGTCGATGGTTTAACGATCTATCAAGAAGTCTATCATCAACCAACCTATCTCGAACTTCATCCAGCTGGTCCCAAACGCGACTATCGGTATCGTCTCGAGACTCCAGAACGGGCTGCTCAAGCAGGAATAAGAACAATCAATATCGGAGCATTACTTGGGCTGGCCGATTGGCGCACTGAGGCTTTTTATACTGGTCTGCACGCCCAATATCTCTTAAATAAATTCCCAGAAATTGAGCTTAGTCTCTCTTTTCCACGAATGCGACCACATAGTGGTGGTTATGAACCAACTTCACCTGTTTCCGATCAAGCATTGGTTCAGATTATGCTGGCGATGCGACTCTTTCTGCCACGTGCCGGAATCACCATCTCCACCCGCGAGTCTGCCACATTCCGTAATCATCTGCTCAAACTAGGGGTCACCAAAATGTCCGCTGGTTCTTCAACAGTGGTAGGAGGACATATCGATGATAATTCCGAAAATACTGGTCAGTTCGAGATTGCCGATCAACGCTCAGTAGCTGAGATTCAAGCGGCGATTATCAAGCAAGGCTATAAACCAATCTTTAAAGACTGGCATCCATTGGAGGATTTTTCATGAATTCCTTTGAATTAGGGTTGAGCAAATATTTAAGTCCTGAAATCTTAGCAAAAATCGGTGAAGTCACCGTGGGAATCGCCGGAGCAGGTGGTCTCGGCTCAAACTGCGCAGTTAATCTAGTGCGTTCCGGATTTAAAAAATTTGTGATCGTTGATTTTGATCTGGTTGAGTTAAGTAATCTCAACCGCCAGTTCTTCTTTTTGAATCAAATAGGAATGAGCAAAGTTAGTGCTCTAACTACGAATCTCTTACGTATTAATCCTGATTTAAAGTTAACTACTTACCATGATAAAATTACGATTCGTAATGTAAATGAAATCTTTAAACCATGTCAGATTGTAGTCGAAGCGCTTGATCAACCTAATATTAAAGAAATGCTCGTCGAAGCCTGTCTCGGCTCTAAAAAAGTCGTCGTTGCTGCCTCTGGTCTAGCTGGTTGGGCTGATACCGATGAAATTATTACTCACAAAGTGAATCAATATTTTTATCTCGTAGGTGATCAAGGTGAGGCAGTTTCAGCTGAATATCCACCACTAGCGCCACGCGTGAATCTCGTAGCTGCCAAACAAGCAAATATTGTGCTCAAATGGACGATTGAGGAGTATAAACATGAAGTATGAAAATCTCTGGCGCATTGTTGATGTCGAGACAAATCGAATTACTGAAGGCTTACGTGTCTTAGAGGATTTAGCCAGATTTCATTGGGAAGATGCCGAGCTTGCCAAAGAGCTTAAGCAAATACGTAGTCAGGTCGCAATCTCGGTTAATTCTTTCAAAGCACAACTAATCACCGCCCGGGACGCCGAGCATGATCTGGGATTGGAACTTTCACAAAAGCTAAAATTAGATCACAAGGAAGAACTCTCAGCATTAGTCACTGCAAACTTCAAAAGAGTTCAAGAGGGTTTACGTTCTCTAGAGGAGCAGTTTAAAATTCTTGACTATTATAATCAGGCTAAAGATTATGAAAAATTACGTTTTCAAGTTTACACTCTTGAAAAATCTTTTTATCTCAGATACTTTAAACATACTCAATTCCCAGATACCGAGCTCTACTGCCTCACTGCCAGCGAATACTCCCAGGGACGCTCGAATCTCGAAGTGATCACTGCCATGCTCGAGGCGGGTGTCAAGTTGATTCAATATCGTGAAAAAGACCTGAAAATGCAGCAACAGTTTACCGAATGTCTCGCCATTCGTGAATTAACCCGCAGTTATCAAGCAACCTTCATTATCAATGATCATCTTGATCTGGCACTATCAGTTGACGCTGATGGGGTACATTTGGGACAGGATGATCTCCCTATTTCAATCGCACGTAAATTATTAGGTAAAGAGAAGCTGCTTGGTCTCTCGACTCATTCACCCGAGCAGATGCATGCCGCAGTCGTTGCAGGAGTTGACTATATTGGAGTTGGTCCGATCTATCAGACCTATACTAAGAAAGATGTCTGCGCCCCAGTTGGTTTGGAGTATCTAGATTATGTAGTTCAAAACTGCCCGATTCCCTTTGTCGCCATCGGTGGCATCAAGGAACATAATTTAGCACAAGTAGTACAACATGGTGCCAGATGCCTTGCTTTGGTGACCGAGATTGTTGGAGCACCAGAGATTGGTACAAAGATTAAGAATATTCAAAACAAGATTTCCCAAGTAAAGGAGCAAGCATAATGAATTATCGTACCCAGATGGAAGCTGCTCGCATGGGGATGATCACCCCACAGATGCAGGTAGTTGCCGAAAAAGAACAGCTCGAACCAGAAAAATTACGTCAATTAATCGCCGAGGGCAAAGTAGTCCTTCCCGCAAATCACAATCATCCCAGTCTTAATCCGGAAGGCGTCGGAGCTGGTCTACGTACCAAGATCAATGTCAACCTTGGCATCTCGCGCGATTGTCCCGATTTTGAGCCGGAATTCGCCAAAGTCAAAAAAGCAGTTGACATGAAGGTTGAAGCAATTATGGATCTCAGCTCTTTTGGCAAGACCCAAGAGTTTCGCCAACAACTGATCGCGCTCAGTCCCGCGATGATTGGTACTGTACCAATCTATGATGCAATTGGCTACTATGATCAGGACTTAGCCACGATTACCGCTGAAGAATTCTTACATGTGGTTGAAGTTCATGCTCATGACGGAGTAGATTTTATGACCATCCATGCTGGTCTAACTCGCGAGACTATTGCACATTTCAAAGCCAATCCACGAGTTACCAATATCGTCTCTCGGGGTGGCTCGTTACTCTATACTTGGATGGAATTAACCGGCAATGAAAACCCATTTTACGAGTATTTTGACCGGGTGCTTGAGATCTGTCAAAAATATGATGTCACCTTAAGTCTTGGTGATGCCTGTCGTCCGGGCAGTATTGCCGATGCGACTGATAGTACTCAGATTCAAGAGTTAATTATTCTTGGAGAGCTTACCCAACGCGCCTGGGCGCAACATGTTCAAGTGATTATTGAAGGCCCAGGACACATGAATCTAAATGAGATTGCTGCCAATATGCAACTGGAGAAGAAACTCTGTCATGGCGCACCATTTTATGTTTTAGGGCCACTAGTCACTGATGTCGCTCCAGGTTATGATCATATCACTAGTGCGATTGGTGGCGCAGTAGCGGCAATGTCTGGGGCAGATTTCCTCTGTTACGTCACTCCAGCGGAGCATTTACGCCTCCCTGATCTCGATGATATGGTAGAAGGGATTGTTGCTTCCAAAATCGCAGCACACGCTGGCGATCTTGCCAAAGGAATTCCTGGTGCGAAAGACTGGGATCTCGCCATGAGCAAGGCACGCGCGGCACTCGATTGGGAAAGGATGTTTGAGCTAGCTTTAGAACCAGAGAAACCGCGTCGCTATCGTCAATCCTCCTGTCCTGAGAAACCCGATTCTTGTACTATGTGTGGCAAACTCTGCGCGGTACGCAATATGAATCTGGTGATGAATGGCAAAGGAGAGCAGATTTAAATAAAAATTTAAGCTCTGAGTCAGTTGATTCAGAGCTTTTTGGTAAGCTTCGACCAAAAAATAAATCAATTTTTATCAGAAAGTCTATAAAGGTCAATAATATTTTGCCTTGATAGTTGTAAGTTCTATCATAATTAAACCTTGGCTACAAATTATTCTCACAACCAAGACTTATAAATTCATCCGCATTATTCGCTGCATTAAGAAATGGTTTCCTGACTCATAGACCTCTTGCATTTCTAAACATTATGCAAGAGATCTAATGGTAAACTGTCAGAGCCACTTTCAACCAAAGCTTCCTCCAACACCTGAATCGCCCCACTAATCCGCAGCAGCGTATCTCGCAATTGAGCCCGACGCTTCTCCTGTTCTTCCAGCATCTGTTGACCGGATTCCAATTCTTGCTTTAATTGGCTCAGTCTTTGTTCTAATTGTTCTCTCATAGGGAAGACCTCCTTTATTACACAATTCAAAAAATGTCTGGGAAAGTTCTTATGACTCTACAGACTAATACTTAATAATGTACATTAAAGCAACATTGCGTGGTCGAGTTTCATTACCAATTACTCCAGTTTCATTTACTATACCCTCAAAATCAGTACCATCATTAGTAAACCATAAATAGTTGTCCATGTCTCTAGGAGTAAAAGCCGAAAGACCTTGATGATCATTATCAGAAGTTGTTCTTCCAAATATTCCACTATCAAATTCACCACCATTTTCACCCCAAGGAAAAACATGTTGGTGCTTTTCGATTTGATCTTTTTGGTTTTCCCCAAATTGCCGACTAGCATCTACGCCACGATTATGATCCCAACCACGAATAAATTCACCGCG